>NZ_KV833400.1:0-179130 GCF_001837655.1 Haemophilus sp. HMSC071C11
ATTGATTGATTGATTGATTGATTGATTGATTGGGCATATTGTACCGTTCATTGAATAAAATATAACTTATTTTTAATAGCAGCTATTATACAGGCTTTCTGTGCTTTTTACTATAACGCCACAACAAATCTAATGAAAGTCTAATTTGATTAGACTATAATACTTCCTTAATTTTTTATATAGAAAGAGGATCTACTATGTCAAATGCCATTGCTTCCGTGTTTAAATTGATCGAAGAGAATGATATTAGGTTTGTATTGCTTCGTTTTACTGACATTAAAGGTAAAGAACATGGTGTTTCTATCCCAGTTAGCCTTGTTGATGAAGATATGTTTGAAGACGGCAAGATGTTTGATGGCTCCTCTGTTGAAGGTTGGAAAACCATTAATAAAGCCGATATGTTGCTTATGCCAATAGCTGAAACGGCGGTTGTCGATCCATTCGCACAAATTCCGACACTTTCTATTCGTTGTAGTGTTTATGAACCAACGACAATGCAAAGCTATGATCGCGATCCGCGCTCTATTGCAATTCGTGCAGAAAATTATATGCGTTCAACAGGTATTGCTGATCAAGCTTTTTTTGGTCCAGAGCCTGAATTCTTCTTATTTGATGATGTGCGTTTTAATGTATCAATGAATAAAGCGTCTTTTTCTATTGATGATATAGAAGCTGCTTGGAACACGAATAAAAAATATGAAGAAGGCAATAACGCTTATCGCCCATTGAAAAAAGGTGGATATTGTGCCGTTGCACCGATTGATAGTGCGCACGATATTCGTTCTGAAATGTGCTTGATTTTAGAAGAAATGGGATTAGTCATCGAAGCCCATCATCATGAAGTGGCTACTGCAGGGCAAAACGAAATTGCGACTAAATTCAATACGCTAACTTTAAAAGCGGATGAAACTCAAATCTATAAATATGTGGTGCAAAATGTGGCATTGGAGCATGGTAAAACGGCGTGTTTTATGCCAAAACCAATTACTGGAGATAATGGTTCGGGTATGCACTGTAATATGTCGTTAAGTAAAGACGGAAAAAATATTTTCCAAGGCGATAAATATGCAGGCCTTTCTGAAACCGCACTTTACTACATCGGCGGTATCATTAAGCACGCTAAAGCCTTAAATGCGTTCACTAATCCAAGTACTAATTCATATAAACGTTTAGTGCCTGGTTATGAAGCACCAGTATTGTTGGCTTACTCTGCAAGCAATCGTTCAGCCTCAATTCGTATTCCTGCTGTAACCAATCCGAAAGCGATTCGCGTAGAAGCGCGTTTCCCAGATCCATTGGCAAACCCATATTTAGCATTTGCTGCATTATTAATGGCAGGTCTTGATGGCGTGGTAAACAAAATCCACCCAGGCGATGCGATGGATAAAAATCTTTACGATCTTCCTACAGAAGAATTAAAAGATATTCCAGCTGTTGCAAGCTCTTTAGAAGAAGCATTGAATTCATTAGAAAAAGACTATGAATTTTTAACCCAAGGTGGCGTATTTGCTAAAGATTTTATTGATGCGTTTATCAGTATCAAACGTAAAGAAGTGGAACGTTTAAATATGGCACCACATCCAGTTGAATTTGAAATGTATTATGCGTAATGTCATTGACGTAATCATTTTTAAAAGTGCGGTAGAATTTACCGCACTTTTCGTTTGAAATTGTTTATAACGAGACTCGGGTAAAAATGTCGAATACAAATAGAACAATTCTAGTGACTGGTGGAGCGGGGTTTATTGGTTCTGCGCTTGTCCATTATCTTCTTGAAAAGACACATAATAAAATCGTAAATGTTGATAAGCTGACTTATGCAGGAAATTTAGCCTCACTTAAAACCGTAGAAAACCATCCACGTTATGCTTTTGTACAAGCAGATATTTGTGATACTAAAGCGTTGTCTTATATTTTTTCACAATATCAACCTGATGCTGTTATCCATCTTGCCGCTGAAAGCCATGTTGATCGTTCTATAAATGCTTCTTCGGAGTTTATACAAACCAATATTGTAGGCACTTACTGCCTACTTGAATCAACTCTAGATTACTGGCATCGTTTAGATAATCAAAAAAAATCCAGCTTCCGATTCTTACATATTTCCACCGATGAAGTTTATGGGGATTTAAAAAGTAATGAGGGTTTATTTACTGAAACATCAGCTTATAAACCTAGCAGCCCTTATTCTGCTTCAAAGGCGGCAAGCGATCATCTCGTGCAGGCTTGGTATAGAACATATGGGTTACCGACAATTATTACACATAGTTCAAATAATTATGGCCCGTATCAGTACCCTGAAAAATTAATTCCATTGATGATTTTAAATGCGATAGAGGGAAAAACACTGCCTATTTATGGCGATGGTTTGCAAATTAGAGATTGGTTATTTGTTGAAGATCATATTGATGCACTATATAACGTTTTGATGAAAGGAAATATTGGGGAAACCTATAATATTGGCGGAAATAATGAAAAGTCCAATATTGATGTAGTGCGTTCTATTTGTTCTTTGCTGGAAGAATTTTTACCTAATAAACCAAAACATATTGATAAATATGAAGATTTAATTTGCTATGTGCAAGATAGACCAGGTCACGATCTTCGTTATGCGCTTGATACAAGTAAAATCAATCATAAACTAGGCTGGATACCTAAAGAAACTTTTGAATCGGGATTAAGAAAAACGGTAATTTGGTATTTAAATCATCAAGAATGGTGTCAAAAAGTGAGTGAATAAGGTCAAATAATTAACTATTAGAAATAAAGCTGGTATAGTTTCTAAATTTATTTTGTTTATACATGGGGGAATAAATATGCAAATTACACTTTCAAATAACTTAGCGAATGATGCTTGGGGAAAAAATGCTATTTTGAGCTTTGACTCTAATAAAGCAACAATTCATTTAAAAAATAATGAAAAAACTGACCGCACTTTAGTTCAACAAGCTGCTCGTAAATTGCGTGGGCAGGGAATTAAAAATGTGGAATTGCTCGGTGAAGAATGGGATTTAGAATTTTGCTGGGCGTTTTATCAAGGTTTTTATACCGCAAAACAAGATTACGGGATTGAGTTTCCTCATTTGGATCATGATCTACAAGATGAATTATTAGCGCGTATCGAATGTGGCGATTTTGTGCGTGGGATTATTAATGAGCCAGCACAAAGCCTAACACCAGTAAAATTAGCAGAACGTGCGGCTGAATTTATCTTAAACCAAGCTGATATTTATAATGAAAAAAGTGCGGTAAGTTTTAAGATTATTTCTGGTGAGGAACTTGAGCAACAAGGTTATCACGGAATTTGGACTGTGGGTAAAGGCTCAGCTAACTTGCCAGCTATGTTGCAACTTGATTTCAATCCAACACAAGATCCGAATGCGCCAGTGTTAGCTTGTTTAGTTGGTAAGGGGATTACTTTTGACAGTGGCGGCTACAGTATCAAACCAAGTGATGGAATGAGCACAATGCGAACCGATATGGGTGGGGCAGCATTATTAACGGGGGCTTTAGGTTTCGCTATCGCTCGCGGATTAAATCAACGCGTTAAACTGTATTTATGTTGCGCAGAGAATTTGATAAGCAATAATGCCTTTAAACTAGGCGATATTATTACTTATAAAAATGGCGTGACAGCAGAAGTGCTGAATACTGATGCGGAAGGGCGTTTGGTGTTGGCTGATGGATTGATTGAAGCGGACAACCAAAATCCAAATTTTATTATTGATTGTGCAACTTTAACTGGCGCAGCAAAAATGGCTGTAGGAAATGACTATCATTCGGTATTATCTATGGATGATGATCTCGTGAAGAATCTTTTCCAATCAGCACAAGAAGAAAATGAACCTTTCTGGCGTTTACCATTTGAAGATTTTCATCGCTCACAAATTAATTCATCTTTTGCAGATATTGCTAATATTGGTTCTGTTCCAGTTGGGGCGGGGGCAAGTACAGCAACGGCATTTTTATCGTATTTTGTAAAAAATTATCAACAAAATTGGTTGCATATTGATTGTTCCGCAACTTATCGTAAATCTAGTAGTGATTTATGGGCTGTTGGGGCGACAGGGATTGGTGTGCAAACTTTAGCAAATTTAATGTTATCAAAATCATTGAAGTAAGGAGATATGATGACAGAAAGAACTTTTTCGATTATTAAACCTGATGCGGTAAAGCGTAATCTAATTGGAGCAATCTTAACTCGTTTTGAGCAAAATGGCTTTAAAATCATAGCCTCTAAAATGGTACGCCTAACTCGTGAGCAGGCTGAAGGCTTTTATGCAGAGCATCAAGGCAAAGAATTTTTTGCGCCTTTAGTTGAATATATGATGTCTTCGCCGATAGTGGTTTCTGTTCTTGAAAAAGAAAATGCAGTGAAAGATTACCGCACTTTGATTGGTACAACTAATCCAGAAACTGCAGAAGAAGGGACAATTCGTAAAGATTTTGCATTAAGTCAGCGTGAGAATTCGGTTCACGGATCAGATAGTATAGAAAATGCAAATCGTGAAATTGCTTATTTCTTTACTGATTGTGAAATTTTTGAGAGTTAATTGATAGCAAAAAGCACCTAAAAGTTTTAGGTGCTTTTAAATTTTTAATGCTTACAAAATTAGACTTTCTTAAGGTTTATAGATGAACTCAATTCCTTCATCATCTTCTTCAGTCCAATCATCATCCCAATCTTCGTCATCATCAAATTGATGCTCCGCTAGTTGTTCTTGATGATAATCTTCCCATTTGAATTTCACTTCTTCAGGTGCAACTTGTTGTATTTCAGCTTCGCGTGGATTTGCTATGATAAAGTCCATAATATCACGACAAAGTGGCGGAACATTTTTCCCTGTTGCAGCTGAAATCAGGTAATAGTCTTCTTCCCAACCTAATTGTTCAGTGATTTCTCGAACTCGCTCTTCAGCTTCTTCATCGCTCATCGTATCAATTTTATTGAATACTAACCAACGTGGCTTTTCTGATAATTTTTCACTGTATTGGAAAAGTTCAGATTCAATAATAGCGACATTATCTGCTGGATTAGATCCATCAATTGGGGCTATATCAACTAAATGAATAAGCACTCTACAACGTTCTAAATGTTTTAAAAAGCGAATTCCTAGCCCTGCACCATCTGCTGCGCCCTCAATTAATCCAGGAATATCAGCGACTACGAAACTGTGTGAATCGTCTACTTTCACAACACCGAGACTTGGTACTAAGGTAGTAAATGGATAATCTGCAACTTTTGGTTTGGCGGCTGAAACGGCACGAATAAAAGTGGATTTACCTGCATTAGGAAAACCGAGCATTCCCACATCAGCAAGTAGCATTAATTCCAATAATAAATCGCGTTTTTCACCCGGTGTTCCCATTGTTTTTTGACGCGGTGCACGGTTTACCGATGATTTGAAACGGGTATTCCCTAAACCGTGATAACCACCTTTGGCTACCAACATTTTTTGACCGTGTTGGGTTAAATCTCCCAAGGTTTCTTTGGTATCATTATCAATAGCGCGAGTTCCTACGGGAACAGGTAAAATAATATCTTTACCGCGACGTCCTGTACAATCTGAACTCCGTCCATTCTCACCACGCTCTGCGGCAAAGCGTTTATTAAAACGGTAGTCAATTAAGGTATTGAGGTTTTCATCAGCCTGTAAATAGACATCGCCACCATCGCCACCGTCACCACCATCAGGGCCACCTTTCGGTATAAATTTCTCTCGACGGAAACTTACGCAACCGTTGCCACCATCTCCAGCCTCAATTCGAATAAGGGATTCATCAATAAATTTCATTAAAACTTCTCCAAAATAAACCGCACTTTAATGAGTTTTATGCGGTAATAATTTATGTCCAATCGCGGATAAAATTGCCCCGCATACTACAACAAATGCACCAATATAGCTAATATTATTCAATTCTGGTGCCGCGAAATCTGTTGGGCTAAAATAATGCGCAATATGGGAAAATAGAATTGTGAAAAGAGGTACAAGTGTGATAACAACACTGACTTTTGATACATCCCAACGATTAAGTGCTTCCGCATAAGAGCCGTATCCAATTAAGGTATTTAAACAGCAGTAAATAAAACAAATCAGAGCTAAAGGTGTGAGTTCTTGTACTTGCGAGAATTCAGCCATCGGCATAAAGGCTATGGCACAACCTAAATACATCATTAGCAAGATTTGTTGTGAATTAAATTTACGTAACATTAATTTTTGCGCCATTCCATAAGCGACCCAAATAAGAGCACCCCCTACACCTAAAATGACACCTGTTGAATACTGATTTAGTCCAGCAAATGCATCAAAACGATCATTAAAGAATAAGCCTAAACCAATTAATAATAAGAAAAGTCCGATCTTTTGGTGCAACCCTAATTTTTCTTTGAAAATCAGTACACCACAGATGAGCATTCCAAAAGAGGATAAATGAATAAAAATTTGTGCAACTGACGGTTCAATGTAATTCAGCGAGCTACTAAATAATAGAAAATTGCTGGTAAGACCAATTACTCCAATAAGCATAATCCACGCATATTGGCGAACTTTCATTAACTCAGGTAATTGTTTTTTATAAGCAAGTAAAGCCAATAATGAAACTGCAGCAATAATGAAACGATACCATACGATAGTTTGCGCATTCATTACAGACAAAACTTGTTTCAAGGCAATAGGCAATGACCCCCAAGCCATAGCGGTAATAAGCGCAAAGGTAAAGCCTAGTAAAGGTTGTTGTTTCATTGCGTTCTCACTTATGTGAAATTAAGAAAGACAAAACGCCCCACAAAATTTGTAGGGCGTTTCAATGGAATAGATTTTAAATTATTCAGTAACAATACTTACGTATTTACGGCTTTTCTCGCCTTTTACTTCAAATTTAACTTTACCATCTGCGGTTGCGAATAAGGTGTGATCTCTTCCCATTCCTACGTTGTTACCTGCGTGGAATTTAGTACCACGTTGGCGAACAATAATGCTACCTGCTAATACAGATTCGCCACCGAAACGTTTAACACCAAGGCGTTTAGCTTCAGAATCGCGACCGTTACGAGTTGAACCACCAGCTTTTTTAGTTGCCATCTACTTGATCTCCTCTGAAATTATGCTTGAATCCCAGTGATTTTCACTTCTGTGAACCACTGACGATGACCTTGTTGTTTACGGCTGTGTTTGCGACGACGGAATTTAACGATTTTAACTTTCTCGCCACGACCTTGTGCAACTACTTCAGCCACTACTTTTGCGCCAGCAACTACTGGTGCACCAATTTTAACATCTTCACCATTAACGACCATCAACACAGAATCGAACTCAACTGTTGCACCAGTTGCAAGTTCAAGTTTTTCTAAACGAACAACTTGACCTTCGCTCACACGGTGTTGTTTACCGCCACTTTGGAAAACTGCGTACATAAATACTCCGCTTAATTGTGTTTTCCTGCTTCTTAGCAGTCCACACTTAAAAATTCATATAAATAGGTCGCAAATTCTACGGAAAAATCCTACCTATGGCAAGAATTTATTTATAATAAAATAAAAAAATTCCCTTCATTTGCGGATTGATTTCAGAAAGTCTGAAAATTCGGGTAAAATGCACCGCACTTTTGACTGATAAATGATGAAAAATGAAGAAACAAGATCTTATGAGCATAGACGAGATCCAGAAACTTGCAGATCCAGATATGCAAAAAGTTAATCAAAATATTCTTGCTCAGCTTAATTCAGATGTACCGCTAATAGGACAGTTAGGTTTTTATATTGTTCAAGGTGGTGGTAAGCGGATCCGCCCGTTGATCGCAGTTCTCGCAGCACGATCTTTAGGGTTTGAAGGATCTAATTCAATTACTTGTGCTACTTTTGTTGAATTTATTCATACCGCTTCTTTGTTACACGATGATGTCGTAGATGAGTCTGATATGCGTCGTGGGCGTGCTACGGCGAATGCTGAATTTGGCAATGCGGCGAGTGTGTTGGTAGGCGATTTTATTTATACGCGTGCATTTCAATTAGTTGCACAGTTAGAATCATTAAAAATTTTAAGTATTATGGCTGATGCGACTAATGTTTTAGCGGAAGGCGAAGTTCAGCAGTTAATGAATGTTAATGATCCCGAAACGAGCGAAGCTAATTATATGCGTGTAATTTATAGCAAAACTGCCCGTTTGTTTGAAGTGGCTGGTCAGGCTGCGGCAATTGTCGCCGGTGGAACAGAAGCTCAAGAAAAGGCTTTACAAGATTATGGGCGTTATCTTGGCACTGCATTTCAGCTCGTGGATGATGTATTGGATTATAGTGCAAATGCACAAGCTCTAGGTAAAAATGTAGGCGATGATTTAGCTGAAGGAAAACCAACCCTTCCTCTACTACACGCTATGCGTCATGGAAATGCTCAACAGGCAGCTTTAATTCGCGAAGCGATTGAGCAAGGTGGTAAACGTGAAGCAATTGATGAAGTATTAGCTATTATGACTGAGCATAAGTCTTTAGATTACGCAATGAATCGTGCAAAAGAAGAGGCTCAAAAAGCAGTGGATGCAATCGAAATTTTGCCAGAAAGTGAATATAAACAAGCGTTGATTTCATTGGCATATTTGTCTGTAGATAGAAATTATTAGTCTATAATTTAGCTTATATACTTGATACCCATTAATTTTAATTAAACTTTATGAATACAGAACTTCAACCTAAACTAGAAAAAAGTGCGGTCAATTTTCAAGCTAAACCGCGAAAACAAAAAATCCGTAAGGATCCTAACGCACCTTTTATTCGTGAAAAACTTGAGTTGCCAGATGGACACAATAAGCTCCTTTTGCATTCTTGTTGTGCGCCTTGCTCTGGCGAAGTGATGGAAGCAATTCTTGCATCAGGCATTGAATTTACAATTTATTTTTATAATCCAAACATTCATCCACTCAAAGAATATTTGATTCGTAAAGAAGAAAATATCCGTTTTGCAAAAAAATTTGGTATTCCATTTATTGATGCTGATTACGATCGTCAAAATTGGTTTGATCGTGCCAAAGGAATGGAATGGGAGCCTGAAAGAGGTATTCGCTGCACAATGTGTTTTGATATGCGCTTTGAAAAAGCTGCTGAATATGCTCATGAACATGGTTTCCCTGTATTTACTAGTTGCTTGGGAATTTCTCGCTGGAAAGATATGAATCAAATCAATGGCTGTGGACATCGTGCGGCGGAAAAATATGATGATGTTATTTATTGGGATTATAACTGGCGAAAAGAAGGTGGCTCGCAACGCATGATTGAAATTAGTAAGCGTGAGCGGTTTTATCAACAGGAATATTGCGGTTGTGTGTATTCTTTACGTGATAGTAATAAATGGCGAGAAGAGACGGGTCGTCAAAAAATTGAAATCGGAAAATTGTATTATAGTGCTGATTAAAAATAGAAAAATAAAGGTGTTGTTTCACAGAATTTGCTGAACAGCACCTTTTATTTCACTATTTTATCACTTCATCTTGATCATAATGATTAATTTTTAAACGTTGAAAATAATCTTTTGTTTCTTCAATGATCACTTTTCGCAATCCAATAAGCGCGATAAGATTTGGGAAAGCCATCAAACCATTTACAATATCGGCGATAATCCATATTAAATTTAAGTGTAAGAATGCCCCTAAACCAACCAACATAATATAAGCTAGACGATATAGTTTTACGCCACGAATACCGACGAGATAAACAAAGCAACGTTCACCGTAGTAACACCAACCTAAAATAGTCGTGAATGCAAAAAATAATAAACCAACTGTTACAATCGTTGCACCAATTGATGTGCCTAAACCTTGTGCAAAGGCATAGTTTGTGACGGTAGCACCCGCTAATTCAGGATTGTTCCACGCTCCCGTTAATACCAATACAATACCTGTCATTGTACAGACGATGATGGTATCTAAGAATGTACCTGTCATGGAAATTAAGCCTTGTCGAACAGGTTCACGAGTTTGTGCCGCTGCAGCTGCAATTGGTGCGCTTCCTAAACCTGATTCATTGGAGAAAATGCCGCGTGCAACGCCTGATTGAATAGCCTTCATTACGGTAAAGCCAACAGCCCCACCTAGCGCAGCTTGCGGATCAAAAGCACTATCAATAATCAATAAAATCGCATCTGGTACTTTTTCTATATTTAAAAGGATAATAACCAGTGAAGTCGTGACGTATAAAATCGCCATAAACGGCACAATTACCGATGATGCGGTTGCAATACGTTTTACACCGCCAAGAATAATTAAGCCGACTAAAAGCGTCACAATAATTGCAGTAACTAAAACTGGAATATTAAAAGTATCTTGCATTGCATGGGTAATCGCATTGACCTGTGGGAATGTGCCGATCCCGAAAAAGGCCACCATCACACCAAATAATGCAAATAATTTTGCTAACCATTTGATACCTAGTCCACGTTCAATGTAATACATCGGGCCGCCAGCCATAAAGCCATTTTTATCGCGAACACGGTATTTAACCGCGAGTAAACATTCAGCATATTTTGTTGCCATTCCTAACAAAGCAACCAGCCACATCCAAAAAATAGCCCCTGGCCCACCTGCTTGTACCGCAGTTGCCACGCCCACAATATTACCCGTTCCAATTGTTGCTGCTAATGCAGTACAAAGTGCGGCAAAAGAGGAAACGTCCCCCTTTCCACCTTTATCTTTTTTAAATAAATAACCTAGTGCACGTGGTAAATAGCGAATTTGAATAAAGCCTAAGCGTAACGTTAAATAGAGCCCCGTGCCCGATAAGAGTATGAGTAGAGGTGCACCCCAAATAAAGCTATCAATAGCTGAAAGAATTGACTCAATTGTCATTGTGATTCCTCGTCGTTTAAATCAAAAATAAACACGACAAGAAGACGAAAAGATACAATGGAAAAGAAAGTGCCGTAAAAAATAAATAATTTCCACACTTACAATAGATTGTCTTTTGCCCCTGTCCTTTTGCCTGAGCGTTTGAAAAACGATTGAAAAATTAACCGCTCTTTTGCGCCTTCGGCGTCCATTTCTAAAATGGATCTCTCCAAGGGTTCGTCCAGTAACAGTCCCTGCCATCGCACCTGAAAGATTTTACATCGTCGGTGTGGGGTCAATTCCCCGCTCTCCAGCTACCTTCATCCGAACTCACTTTCCATTAGATATTGAAAAGTGTGCGAATTCTAACAAAACAGGAAGTGAATTTCAAAAAGGAATTTTTCTGTAGAAAAATCACTTTATTCAATATCTCCACAAAAACGATAGCCTTCTCCATGTATAGTCATAATGATATTTGGAGTATTTGGATGATCTTCAAAATGTTTTCTGATACGTCGAATTGTGACATCTACGGTACGATCCTGAGGTTTTAACTCTCGTCCCGTCATTTTTTTCAGCAATTCTTCGCGCGTTTGCAATTTTCCTGGATTTTCACAGAAATGTAACATTGCACGAAATTCACTGCGAGGAAGTTTGAATTCTTGTCCTTCTGGTGTAATTAAACTGTGGCTATTTAGGTCTAATTTCCAACCATTAAAACGATAGAATTCTCGACCAAATGTATTTTCTTTTTCTTGATGCGGCATTGTGCGATGCAATAGATTACGTGCGCGGATAGTCAGTTCTCTAGGGTTAAAAGGTTTGGTTAAATAATCGTCGGCACCAATTTCCAGACCTAAAATTTTATCCACTTCATTATCTCGACCAGTTAAAAAAATAAGAGGTAAGCTTAATTCTTCACGGAGTTCTCTTGCCAATAATAAGCCGTTTTTACCTGGTAAATTAATATCCATCACAACCAAATTAATATTATGATTTGCCAATATATGATGCATTTCAACACCATTTTCTGCTTCAAACACATCATATCCTTCCGCTTCAAAAATCCCTTTAAGCGTATTTCGAGTGACAATTTCATCTTCAACAACGAGAATTTTTGGAGTAGTCATTTTCCATCCTTATACTTATTTTGGCGTATGCTATCAAAGCTATCATTCTATCTGTGCAACATTATTGTAACAATAAAAAAGTGCGGTGATTTTTTACCTGATTTTCCTTTTTGTGATCTAAATCATAGTTTTAGGTATTCAACTTTCTTTGTGATAGAATTTCGAGCATCTATATTTTTACACTCAATTCTATGAAAAAACTCTTTCTTTTTTTTACGCTGATTTTCACCGCTTTTGCGGCTAATTCAGGTTTATTCGATAAAAAACAAACCTTCTTAAAAGTAGATGATGCTTTTGCTTTTTCTGCTACTTTATCTACAGATAAAAGCCAGTTACAAGCCCATTGGGATATTGCCGATGGCTATTATTTGTATCAAGATAAAATTAGTGCTGAGTTAGTCGGTAAATCAAATCCTCTCTCTTTACATACCCAACAGGCGGCGGAATTACATCAAGATCCTTATTTTGGCGAAGTAAAAGTTTTTACTCACTCAATTGATGGCATATTTAGGGGCGCATTTAATAATGCTGATGATAAGGTTGAAATCACTTATCAAGGATGTACCGAAGGTTTTTGCTATCCGCCTGAAACTAAAGTATTACGAATTGGGGATTTAGCCGTTTCTCAAAAGCAAATTGTCGAAAAAACAGTTGAAAAAAATACCGCACTTTTATCTGAACAAGATCGTTTAGCTGATGGTTTATTCCATAGTAAATGGGCAATTTTTGGTTTCTTTGTATTAGGATTGGGACTGGCTTTTACGCCTTGCGTATTGCCAATGTTACCGTTGCTTTCTGCTATTGTTATCGGTCAGCAACAACGTCCAAATATGATGCGAGCGTTTAGTTTAGCTTTTCTTTATGTTCAAGGCATGGCTCTGACTTACACTTTGTTAGGTCTTGCAGTGGCAGCCATCGGTTTACCGTTTCAAATCGCCTTGCAACATCCTTATGTGATGATCGGGCTTTCTATTTTATTTGTTGCTCTTGCCCTTTCAATGTTTGGCTTATTTACCATTCAATTGCCAAATAGCTTACAAAATAAATTGAATACATGGAGCCAAAAACAAACCTCGGGTGCTTTTGGCGGTGCCTTTGCGATGGGAATGATTGCTGGGCTGGTGGCATCGCCTTGCACATCTGCGCCACTTTCTGGTGCTTTACTTTATGTGGCACAAAGTGGCGATTTATTTACAGGCGCAGTAACCCTTTATTTGCTCGCACTTGGTATGGGCGTGCCGCTAATGTTAATCACATTGTTTGGTAATAAAATTTTGCCCAAATCAGGTGAGTGGATGAATACCGTAAAACAAACATTCGGCTTTGTGATGTTGGCGTTACCTGTATTTTTACTTTCTCGTATTTTGCCTGAAGTATGGGAGCCACGCTTATGGGCTGGATTAGCGACAGTATTTTTTATTTGGTTTGCGTTGCAGATGTCTAAGAACGGTTTTGGCTATGCTATTAAAATTATTAGTTTTGCGTTGGCTATGGTTACTGTACAACCCCTGCAAAATTGGATTTGGCAAACTCAAACTACAACACAAAGTGCGGTAGAAAATATGCCTGTTTCTCAAGTTAAATTTAAGCAAATTAAAAATACTGAAGAACTTGACCGCACTTTAGCGGAAAATCCGCATTCAATTGCTATGTTGGATTTATACGCGGATTGGTGTGTTGCTTGTAAAGAATTTGAAAAGCTGACGTTTTCAGATCCACAAGTGCAACAGCAATTTCAAAATATCTTATTGTTACAAGTGAATATGACAAAGAATAGCCCAGAAAATAAAGCATTAATGGAACGCTTTAATGTGATGGGATTGCCTACGATTTTATTTTTTGATCAGCAAAATAATGAAATTAAAGGAAGTAGAGTAACGGGCTTTATGGATGCTGATGCTTTTTCTAATTGGATTGAAAAGCTACTTTAGTTATTTTTTACTTTTGGTAAAAAGTATTTTTCAATTTTAATTATTGTTTAACTACCCGTTAAAGATTAATATGACGCCGTTTTAATTCATCTTTAAACAAAAGGAAAGCAAATGAACAATCTTGAAAAATATCGCCCGTATTTCTTGGCATTTTTACGTATCGTTGTCGCTTATATGTTTATTTTACACGGCACGGCAAAATTTTTGGAATTTCCAATTTCTATGACTGGAGGAAATGGTGCAGTAGGCGATCCAATGCTACTAGTGGCAGGCGTAATTGAAATTGTTGGTTCCATTTTATTAATCTTAGGTTTATTTACACGCCAAGCTGCGTTTATTTTGTCAGGGGAAATGGCATATGCCTATTTCTTTATGCACGTAGCAGGAAAAGGAAACCTATTTTTCCCAATTGCAAATGGCGGCGAGCTTGCATTACTTTACTCACTTCTCTTTCTATATTTTGTATTTTCTGGCGCAGGTGCTTGTGCTTTAGATAATAAGTTTTTTAAAAAGTAGTTTAGTTGTAGTTTCATAATTTTATCCTTATTTTTGCCCACATTTATGTGGGCTTTTTTATACCTGAAATTTATCGTATTTTTACCGCGCTTTAAGAAATTATATTTAATCTTTTCTATATTTAAGCAAACGTTTGCGTTATAATTCTCATCGCTTACTTTTAACTATTTAATGAAAGGAAAATACAATGGCAGATCGTCCAATTCGTCAGGCTTTACTGAGTGTGTCTGATAAAACGGGTATTGTAGAGTTTGCTCAAGGTTTAGTTAAACGTGGTGTAAAACTACTTTCAACAGGTGGAACGGCAAAACTTTTAGCACAAAATGGTTTACCTGTAATGGAAGTGTCTGATTACACAGGTTTCCCAGAAATGATGGACGGTCGAGTGAAAACCTTACATCCCAAAGTACATGGCGGGATTCTTGGTCGTCGTGGTACGGACGATGCCATTATGCAACAACATAGTATTGAAGGCATTGATATGGTTGTTGTGAATTTATATCCCTTTGCAGCTACCGTTGCTAAGCCAGATTGCACCTTGACTGATGCGGTAGAAAATATCGATATTGGGGGGCCAACCATGGTTCGTTCTGCGGCGAAAAACCATAAAGATGTAGCGATCATAGTGAATAATAATGATTTTAACGCCATTCTTACAGAAATGGATAAACACCAAAACAGCCTAACTTTTGAAACTCGTTTTGATCTTGCGATTAAAGCATTTGAACATACCGCTCAATATGATTCTATGATTGCCAACTATTTCGGTCAGCTAGTAAAACCTTATCATATTGCAGAGGAAGAAGAGGCGAATGCAAAGTGCGGTCAATTCCCACGGACTTTAAATCTTAATTTCGTACGTAAACAAACCATGCGTTATGGAGAAAATGCCCATCAAAATGCTGCTTTCTATGTTGATTTAAATGTGAAAGAAGGGAGCGTGGCTACGGCTAATCAACTGCAAGGTAAGGCATTATCTTACAATAACATTGCCGACACTGATGCAGCACTTGAATGCGTGAAAGAATTTGATGAGCCAGCTTGTGTTATCGTTAAACACGCTAATCCCTGTGGTGTGGCGTTAGGTAAGGATATTTTAGATGCTTATAATCGCGCTTACCAAACCGATCCAACGTCTGCATTTGGCGGCATTATTGCTTTTAACCGTGAATTAGATGAAAAAACCGCAAATGAAATTGTGGAACGCCAATTCGTTGAAGTGATTATCGCACCGAAAGTTTCTGCTGAAGCGCAAGAAGTAATGAAGCGTAAGAAAAATGTGCGTTTGCTTGAATGTGGTGAATGGACTTCTTGTTCCGAACGTTTGGATTTCAAACGTGTAAACGGCGGTTTATTAGTACAAGATGCGGATTTAGGTATGGTTGGCGTGGATGATTTAAAAGTCGTGAGTAAACGTCAGCCAACTGAACAAGAATTAAAAGACTTATTATTCTGCTGGAAAGTGGCAAAATTTGTGAAATCGAATGCCATTGTTTACGCCAAAGACAATCAAACTATCGGCATTGGTGCAGGTCAAATGAGCCGTGTGTATTCGGCCAAAATTGCAGGTATCAAAGCACAGGATGAAGGCTTGACCGTGGCAGGTTGTGTGATGGCATCTGATGCGTTCTTCCCATTCCGTGATGGCATTGATGCTGCAGCGAAAGTGGGAATTCAATGTGTGATCCATCCAGGTGGTTCAATGCGCGATCAAGAAGTCATCGATGCGGCGGATGAACATAATATGGTAATGGTATTGACTGGAATGCGACATTTTAGACATTAATTTATCTAACTATCCCCCTCTTTACAAAAGAGGGGGAATTGCAGGTAAAAAATAGCCGTACTTTTTTTAAATTAGGCATACGCAAGGACTACAACATGAACATCCTCATCATCGGAAACGGCGGTCGTGAACACGCCTTGGCTTGGAAAGTTGCACAATCTCCATTAGCAGATAAAGTTTTTGTCGCACCGGGTAACGCTGGTACTGCATTGGAACACAAAGTAGAAAACGTGAATATTTCTGCGACAGATATTCCAGCATTAGTGAAATTTGCTCAAGATAAACAAATTGGATTAACCATTGTTGGTCCTGAAGCCCCCTTAGTGATTGGGGTAGTTGATGCATTTCGTGAAGCTGGATTGAAGATTTTTGGGCCAGCTAAAGCGGCTGCGCAATTGGAAGGTTCAAAGGCATTCACTAAAGATTTTCTCGCTCGTCATAAAATTCCAACAGCGGAATATCAAAACTTCACCGAAGTCGAACCTGCATTGACTTACTTGCGTGAAAAAGGCACACCAATTGTCGTTAAAGCGGATGGCTTGGCGGCGGGTAAAGGCGTAATCGTTGCGATGACATTGCAAGAAGCCGAAGATGCAGTACGCGATATGCTTTCTGGTAATGCCTTTGGCGAAGCGGGCAGCCGAGTAGTGATTGAAGAATTTCTAGATGGCGAAGAAGCAAGTTTTATCGTCATGGTAGATGGTAAAAACGTAGAACCTATGGCTACTAGCCAAGATCATAAACGCGTGGGCGAAAATGATACGGGGTTAAATACAGGCGGTATGGGCGCGTATTCGCCTGCACCAGTAATAACACCCGAAATTCATAGTCGCATTATGAAGGAAGTGATTTACCCAACCGTTAATGGCATGGCAGCGGAAGGCAGTGTTTACACGGGTTTCCTATATGCAGGATTAATGATTATGCCAAATGGGCAGCCGAAAGTGATCGAATTTAATTGTCGTTTTGGTGATCCAGAAACGCAGCCAATAATGCTACGTCTCAAATTAGACCTTGTTGAACTCTGTCTTAAAGCATGTGACGGCAAATTAGATGAAGTAATATCACAATGGGATCCACGAGCTTCTTTAGGTATCGTATTGGCTGCAGAGGGATATCCAAAGGATTATCGCAAAGGCGATGAAATCAGCGGATTGCCTAAAAGTGCGGTCAAAAACGAGAAAGTTTTCTTAGCGGGTGTCGCAGAACAAGAAGGCAAGCTAGTCACAAACGGCGGTCGTGTACTTTGTGTGACTGCGTTAGGCGAAAGTGTATTTGAAGCACAACAAAAAGCGTTAAAATTGGCTGAGCAAATTCAATGGTCTGGGCGTTTTTATCGTCGAGACATTGGTTACAGGGCTGTGGAACGAGAACAAGCAAAATAGTTAGAAATCTTGTTGAATTTAATTAGATAAAAAATATTGTACAGGGTAGAATTGTATTTTCCTAGGATTTAGGATTTTGTTAGGGCAACGTTTACGATTGCTCTGACAATAAATTAGAATTATTATTTTGTTACTTTATGAGGTTATATCAACTTATGCGACAATTTGTCATCGTAGTATTATATTCTGCAATTCTTCTTTCATTAGAAGTTATTTATAGAAAATTATTTAATATTTCTAGTATTGAGAGATACACTGAAAGTTATTTGTCTGTCTGTTTGTTTGTTTGTTTGTTTGTTTTTTCAAAATATAGAATTACAAGAATATTAGTTGGCGCTTTATTTGCAATAAGTATTGTTGTTAATAATGTACATTATGCAGTATACCAATCTTGGATTGGACCTGTTAATTACTCACTTGCATTTAAAGAAATTAATGAGATAACAAATGCTGGCTTAACAATGATAGATAAATTCATATATCCATTGTTATTTGGTTTATTTGAAGTTGCTGTGTTTTTAAGTTTAAGTTTCATAAAAAGAAAAGTATATAAACTTTCTTGGATTTTTGACTTTATTTTTTATGCTGTGATGATGTATGTTTTTGTTCGAGCGTATACAACAAAATCCCATGAGCGTTTTATTTCACCTAACACTGTTTATTCTCGATTAAAATCCAATTATTTATCGTTGGGTTATTTTATAGGACGAATTGTTCCTTATGAGATATTTTCTTTATCTAATATTCCTCTTTATCATAAATCTAAGCCTATGAAATCGGGCTCTCCGAAAATTAAGAATATAATTTTAATTATGGGGGAAAGTGCGACCTCAAGTCATTTTAGTGCTTTTGGTTACGGGAGAAAAACATCTCCTTTTTTAGATAGCTTAAAATATAAATCAGGAGCTCTTGTTGGTAAAACTTATTCAGGAGGAAAGCTAACAGCAATTTCTTTACCAATGTTTTTTAATGCAATTCCTTATCCAAATGGAATACAACAGATAGCTAAAGGAGATACGAATTTATTTAATTTAGCGAAAGAGCAAGGCTTTCAGACATATTTTTATTCAGCTCAAGCTAGGGATGATATGCATATGATCAATTTTTTAGGAGGAGCTTGGATTGATGATATTCGTTTTCCAGATAATGAAGGGTATTCTTTAAGAGATTCAATGCCTGATAATAAATTACTTCCTGCTTTTAAAAATATTAATTTAGATAATGGTTATCATTTTGTTGTTTTACATCATAGAGGGAGTCATATTCCCTATGGGGCATTATTAGATGAAAAAGAGAAGGTGTTTGGAAAAAATAACGCAACAGATAATTATGATAATACTATTCTAAATACTGATAACTTTATCTCAGAGGTTTACCATTACTTATCTAATAAATCTTCTAAAGATTGGATAATTGCCTATACATCAGATCATGGTCAATATGTAAAAGGCGACACTTATAAGCAAGGGACATTTGATGAAGATAATTATATTGTGCCATTAGTTCTATATAGTCCAAATGAAGAAATACAGAAACTAGTGTTGGACAATTTTGAATCATGTAAGATTTCATTTCATAATCAGTTATCTAGCTTTATTATTAATATAATGGGATATAACTATTCAGTTAGCACTTGCGATAAGGGGGTTGTTAATGGAAATATTCTCACAGGTGATGCTGGATACCTAAAAATAGAATCTAATGGTAAACAAGAGTATGTTCATTAAATTAGACGCTATGATGAATTAATTTCATTTAAGTAATGAAAATTTAGGAATGAAATTTTAATTAAGTTTTTATCCATAAACAGTTAAACTATCTGCCATAAATTACATAACAGGAGAACACAATGTTTACAAGAAATATGACTATCGCTGATTACGATCCAGTATTGTGGCAAGCGATCCAAGATGAAAATCGTCGTCAAGAAGAACATATCGAACTCATTGCATCTGAAAACTATGCGAGTCCACGTGTGATGGAAGCGCAAGGTTCACAATTCACTAATAAATATGCGGAAGGCTATCCAGGTAAACGTTATTACGGTGGTTGTGAGTATGCGGACATTGTGGAACAGTTAGCAATTGACCGTGCGAAAGAATTATTTGGTGCAGATTACGTGAATGTTCAACCGCACTCTGGATCACAAGCGAATGCTGCGGTGTATGGTGCATTGATTAATGCAGGCGATACTATTTTAGGTATGGATTTGGCTCACGGTGGTCATTTAACTCACGGTGCAAAAGTCAGTTTCTCTGGCAAAATTTATAACTCCGTACTTTATGGAATTACTGCGGATGGCTTAATTGATTATGAAGATGTTCGTCAAAAAGCATTAGAATGTAAACCAAAACTTATCGTTGCTGGTTTCTCGGCTTATTCACAAGTTGTGGATTGGGCGAAAATGCGTGAAATCGCAGATGAAGTTGGTGCGTATTTATTTGTGGATATGGCGCATGTAGCGGGATTAATTGCAGCGGGTTTATATCTAAATCCACTCCCTCATGCACATGTTGTGACAACAACAACCCATAAAACGTTGGGCGGTCCGCGTGGTGGTTTAATTCTTTCATCTTGTGGCGATGAAGAAATCTACAAAAAATTACAATCATCCGTATTCCCTGCAAATCAAGGTGGTCCATTAGTTCATATTATTGCGGCAAAAGCAGTTTGCTTTAAAGAAGCATTAGAGCCTCAATATAAAGAATACCAAGCAAATGTAATCAAAAATGCGAAAGCAATGGTTGAGGTATTTAAACAACGTGGTTATGACGTTGTGTCAAATGGCACTGAAAACCACTTGTTCTTAGTAAGTTTTATTAAACAAGGATTAACAGGTAAAGCAGCTGATGCGGCATTAGGCAAAGCAAATATTACAGTGAATAAAAATGTTGTACCAAACGATCCGCAAAAACCATTCGTCACTTCTGGCATCCGTGTAGGTACACCATCTGTGACTCGCCGTGGTTTCAATGAAAATGATGTGCGTGAATTAGCTGGCTGGATGTGTGATGTTTTAGATGCTTTAGGCAAAGAAAATGAAGAACAAGTGATTGCTGAAACTAAAGAAAAAGTATTAGCAATTTGTAAACGTCTTCCAGTTTATCCGAAATGATTTATTTTCTTTCGTTGATTATATGTTTAGCGGCGATTAATATCGCCGCTTATTTTTTATGGGAAATTATATGACTTATATTGTTGGCTTAACTGGTGGCATTGGTAGTGGTAAAACAACGATTGCTAATTTATTTACCGATCTTGGCGTACCTCTAGTGGATGCGGATGTGGTTGCTAGAGAAGTCGTCGCGAAAGATTCCCCCTTATTGTCAAAAATTGTTGAACATTTTGGGGCTCAAATTTTAACGGAACAAGGCGAGCTTAATCGCGCGGCTTTACGAGAGCGAGTGTTTAACCATGATGAAGATAAATTGTGGTTAAATAACCTTCTACATCCCGCTATTCGTGAACGAATGAAACAAAAATTAGCTGAACAAACTGCGCCTTACACATTATTTGTCGTCCCTTTATTAATAGAAAATAAATTGACCGCACTTTGTGATCGTATTTTGGTGGTGGATGTGAGTCCACAAACTCAACTTGCTCGTTCATCACAACGAGATAACAATAATTTTGAGCAAATTCAACGAATTATGAATTCTCAAGTTTCTCAACAAGAGCGTTTAAAATGGGCAGATGATGTGATTAACAATGATTCTGAACTGGCCCAAAACTTACCGCACTTGCAGCAAAAGGTGCTAGAATTGCACCAGTTTTATTTACAACAAGCGGAAAATAAAAATGCCTGACGAAATGATTGAAGTACCTTGTCCGATTTGCCAAAAATCGGTGCCTTGGATAAATGAAAGTACTTTTCGACCTTTTTGTAGCAAACGTTGCCAGTTAATTGATCTTGGCGAATGGGCGGCTGAAGAAAAAGCGATTCCAAGTGATACTGCTGATTTTGCAATGGATCCAAATGTGAGTGACGGATGGAGCATTAAATAGAGATTAACCGATAGGAAACCCTATCGGTTAATTTTTATAAGTGCGGTGCTTTTTTTGAGGATTTTTCCTAAAAATGCTATGCTAAACGTGATTTTATTATTCTAAAATGTGATTTTTATGCAACAAGATTATTTAAGCCAACAACGATTCTCCGCTCTTCCTCTACATCCGATTGTGCGAGGTGCTTTGGCAAAAAAAGGCTTTGATTTTTGTACCCCAATTCAGGCTTTATCCTTGCCTATCAGTTTAAATGGACGAGATGTTGCAGGACAAGCTCAAACGGGTACAGGCAAGACAATGGCTTTTTTAACGGCTACTTTTCACCATCTTTTAACTCACCAAGATCCTAATCTTGAATATCCTCACCCAAGAGCTTTGATTTTAGCACCTACTCGAGAATTAGCGGTACAGATTAGTAATGACGCAGAATTTCTTGCAAAAGCGAGTGGATTAAAGACCGCACTTGCCTATGGTGGCGATGGTTATGATAAACAACTACAAGTGATTGAGCGTGGCGTAGATATTTTGATTGGTACGACGGGGCGAGTCATTGATTATGTAAAACAAGGCGTAATTGGTTTAGATGAAATCCAAGTTGTCGTGCTAGATGAAGCGGATCGAATGTTTGATCTTGGGTTTATCCGTGATATTCGTTATTTATTGCGTAAATGCCCCGCTCCGCAAGCGCGTTTAACGATGTTATTTTCAGCGACGCTTTCTTATAAAGTGCGTGAATTAGCATTTGAGGATATGAATGATCCTGAATATATTGAAATAGAACCGGAACAAAAAACAGGTCATCGTATTAAAGAAGAACTTTTTTATCCATCTAATCAGGATAAAATGGCACTTCTCTTAACCTTAATGGAAGATGAATGGCCTGAGCGCTGTATTGTGTTTGCGAATACAAAACATCGTTGTGAAGAAATTTGGGGTTATTTGGCGGCTGATGGACATCGTGTTGGTTTACTGACTGGCGATGTAGCCCAGAAAAAACGTTTATCGTTATTAAAACAATTTACCGACGGTGATTTAGATATTTTAGTAGCAACAGATGTGGCTGCTCGTGGCTTGCATATTTCTGATGTGACGCATGTTTTCAATTATGATTTACCTGATGATAGGGAAGATTACGTTCACCGAATTGGCCGTACTGGACGAGCAGGGGAAAGTGGCGTTTCGATTAGTTTTGCTTGCGAAGAATATGCGATGAATTTACCAGGAATAGAAGAATATATTGGCCATTCTATCCCAGTGAGCCAATATGAAACAGAAGCCTTGCTTGAACTGCCGAAACCGTATCGGTTAAAACGTGCAGTACCACCGCAAGGGCATACAAGACATCGTTCTTATCACACAAAATAAGGTAGCCTCATTCTACACCTTGATTTGATGATGAAAAGTGCGGTTAATTTTGACTGCATTTTATATTCCTATTTTTTATATCCTCCTTTGTTCATCATTCATCTTGTGGGTTTACGGCTTACCTACAGATAAGTATTGTTACGTTTTTTGTTTTTTAACTTGCCAAAAAACAAAAAATAAATAAAATGAACGCTCATTCATTTTTGAGCAATTATTGCTCCTTATTTTACTCAAGGATCTTATGCGACAAGCTAAAACAGACTTAGCTGAACAGATTTTTTCAGCGACAGATCGTTTAATGGCAAGAGAAGGGTTGAATCAACTTTCTATGCACAAACTTGCGAAAGAAGCAAATGTGGCCGCAGGAACGATTTACCTTTATTTTAAAAACAAAGATGAGTTGCTCGAACAATTTGCACACAGAGTGTTTTCAATGTTTATGGCAACACTTGAAAAAGATTTTGATGAAACTAAACCTTTTTTCGAACAGTATCGACAAATGTGGAAAAATATTTGGTATTTCTTACAAGAAAATCCCACCATTCTATCCAATTTAAAGCAATATGAATCTTTGCCTAATTTCAAGGATATTTGTAAAAACGTTAAAAATTGTCGTTGGGATTTATTTTGTGACCAAGCCAAAAAAGCTGGCTTATTAGCGGAATTATCTGAAGATATTCTCTTTTTATTAAGTTTGAAAACGGCGATAAATTTAGCCTCTGATGCAAAATTTATCGATTTCGATCTTAAGCCTGAAATTTTAGAATCTGTGATTGAACGCTCTTGGCGTGCGATTCAGAAATAATTGTTGTTATTTTTATAACGGAGCTTTAAACATGAGTCAAACTCAACATCAAAGACCAAAACGCTCACATATTTTCTTGATGAAAATAATTTTAGTGGTATTTGTCTTAATTTTTGTCGGTGTCATCGGTTTTAATATAATAAAAGGCGTAATGATAAGCCGAGCCATTGCAGAAATGCCAGAATCTTCAAGCCCAGTAACCGCACTTGAAGTTCAACCGCGTGAATGGACGCCAGTTATTAACACAACAGGTCTTGTGCGTCCAAATCAAGGCGCATTGCTCAGTACACAAAATGCAGGTACGATTTCTCAAGTACTTGTGCAAAATGGACAAAATGTGAAAAAAGGTGAGGTGCTTGTGGAACTTGATAGTTCTGTTGAACGAGCTAATCTACAAGCTGCTCAGGCACAATTATCAGCACTTCGTCAAACTTACCAGCGTTATGTGGGTTTATTAAACAGCAATGCTGTATCACGTCAAGAAATGGATAACGCAAAAGCGGCTTATGACGCTCAACTAGCCAATATCGAATCTTTAAAAGCAGTAATTGAGCGCCGTAAAATTGTTGCGCCATTTGATGGCAAAGCAGGTATTGTGAAAATCAATGTTGGACAATATGTGAATGTTGGAACAGAAATTGTGCGTGTAGAAGATACTAGCTCAATGAAAGTGGATTTTGCTCTTTCACAAAATGATTTAGATAAATTACATATCGGTCAACGCGTTACAGCGACAACAGATGCTCGCTTGGGCAAAACATTTTCAGCTCGAATCACTGCGATTGAACCTGCCATTAATTCATCAACAGGTTTAGTTGATGTTCAGGCTACTTTTGATCCTGAAGATGGGCATAAATTGCTTTCAGGTATGTTCTCTCGCTTACGCATTGCACTTCCAACTGAAACAAATCAAGTTGTCGTTCCACAAGTAGCTATTAGCTACAATATGTATGGCGAAATTGCCTATTTACTTGAACCATTATCTGAAGAAGAAAAAGGAAAAATGTCAGGTAATGAAAAATTGGATCGTCTCTATCGTGCGAAACAGATCACCGTATTTACTAAAGATCGTCAAGGTGTTTATGCTCAATTACAGGGAAATGAAGTTAAAGCGGGAGATAAAATTATTACAGGCGGTCAGCAAGGTATTGGTAATGGAAGTCTTGTGGAATGGATTAAAAAAGACATTGTGGGTGCAGTAGAGCCTGCACATAAAACACCACTTTAATGTATGAGGAAATCCGAATGAAATTTACCGATATATTTATTCGTCGTCCTGTTTTAGCAGTTTCAATTAGTTTGTTAATGATTATTTTAGGGTTGCAAGCAATCTCGAAATTGGCAGTGCGTGAATACCCTAAAATGACTACTACAGTCATTACAGTGAGTACCGCATATCCAGGGGCAGATGCGAATTTAATCCAAGCATTTGTTACGTCAAAATTGGAAGAATCTATCGCGCAAGCCGATAATATTGATTATATGTCTTCGACTAGTGCGCCTAGTAGTTCGACTATTACAATAAAAATGAAATTAAATACCGATCCTGCAGGCGCGTTAGCAGATGTGTTAGCCAAAGTGAATGCAGTAAAGTCAGCATTACCAAATGGTATTGAAGATCCTAGTGTATCCTCTTCTTCAGGTGGGAGCGGTATTATGTATATCAGTTTCCGATCTAAAAAACTAGATTCTAGTCAGGTAACTGATTACATCAATCGTGTAGTCAAACCACAGTTTTTTACCATTGAGGGTGTTGCCGAAGTACAGGTATTTGGTGCAGCTGAATATGCATTACGTATTTGGCTTGATCCACAAAAAATGGCAGCTCAAAATCTTTCTGTGCCAACAGTGATGTCTGCGCTTTCTGCTAATAACGTACAAACGGCTGCGGGGAACGATAATGGCTATTACGTGAGTTATCGTAATAAAGTGGAGACTACAACGAAATCAGTGGAACAACTCAGCAACTTAATTATTTCATCAAATGGCGATGATTTAGTGCGTTTGCGTGATATTGCAACCGTTGAATTAAATAAAGAAAGTGATAATTCGCGTGCTACGGCAAATGGCGCAGAGTCCGTTGTGTTAGCCATCAATCCAACCTCGACAGCAAACCCTTTGACTGTCGCAGAAAAAATTCGCCCTTTATATGAAAGTATAAAAACACAACTGCCAGACAGTATGGAAAGCGATATTCTTTATGACCGCACTATTGCCATTAATAGTTCTATTCACGAGGTCATAAAAACTATTGGTGAAGCTACTTTGATCGTTTTAGTAGTAATTTTAATGTTTATCGGTTCGTTCCGTGCCATTTTAATTCCAATATTGGCTATTCCAATTTCTCTTATTGGCGTATTAATGCTGCTACAAAGTTTCAACTTTTCTATTAATTTAATGACCTTGCTTGCTTTAATTCTTGCCATAGGTTTAGTTGTAGATGATGCTATTGTGGTGCTGGAGAATATTGATCGTCATATTAAAGCGGGAGAAACGCCATTCCGAGCGGCGATTATTGGTACGCGTGAAATTGCAGTCCCTGTTATTTCTATGACTATCGCATTGATCGCGGTTTATTCGCCAATGGCTTTAATGGGCGGCATTACCGGCACATTGTTTAAAGAGTTTGCTTTAACCCTTGCTGGTGCAGTATTTATTTCTGGTGTTGTGGCATTAACGTTATCGCCAATGATGAGTAGTAAGTTACTCAAATCCAATGCTAAACCAACATGGATGGAAGAACGCGTAGAACATACCTTAGGTAAAGTAAATCGTGTTTACGAATACATGCTTGATCTCGTTATGCTCAATCGTAAATCAATGCTGGCTTTTGCGGTCGTGATTTTCTCAACGCTCCCATTTTTGTTTAATTCACTTTCTAGTGAATTAACGCCAAATGAAGATAAAGGCGCATTTATTGCAATTGGTAACGCTCCATCTAGCGTAAATGTGGATTACATTCAAAATGCAATGCAACCATATATGAAAAATGTAATGGAAACACCCGAAGTCTCTTTTGGTATGAGCATTGCTGGCGCGCCAACTTCTAATAGCTCGTTAAATATCATCACATTGAAAGATTGGAAAGAACGTTCACGTAAACAATCCGCAATAATGAATGAAATTAATGAAAAAGCAAAATCAATTCCAGAAGTGTCAGTATCAGCATTTAACATTCCTGAAATTGATACAGGGGAACAAGGCGCTCCAGTCTCTATTGTATTGAAAACTGCACAAGATTATAAATCTTTGGCAAACACCGCAGAGAAATTCCTCAGTGCGATGAAAGCCTCTGGCAAATTTATTTATACAAATTTAGATTTGACCTATGACACGGCACAAATGACAATTTCAGTAGATAAAGAGAAAGCTGGTACTTACGGCATCACGATGCAACAAATCAGTAATACTTTAGGGAGTTTCTTATCTGGTGCGACAGTTACGCGTGTGGATGTGGATGGACGCGCTTATAAAGTCATTTCGCAGGTAAAACGAGATGATCGCTTATCGCCAGAAAGTTTCCAAAATTATTATTTAACTGCATCTAATGGTCAATCAGTGCCATTAAGTAGTGTTATTAGTATGAAATTAGAAACTCAGCCAACATCATTACCGCGTTTCAGCCAATTAAATTCGGCTGAAATCAGTGCTGTACCAATGCCGGGTACATCAAGTGGTGATGCCATTGCTTGGCTTCAACAACATGCAACAGACAATTTACCGCAAGGCTATACGTTTGATTTTAAATCTGAAGCACGTCAATTAGTCCAAGAAGGCAACGCATTAGCCGTCACTTTTGCATTGGCTGTTATCATCATATTCTTGGTACTTGCCATTCAGTTTGAATCTATACGTGACCCAATGGTAATTATGATTTCCGTACCATTAGCCGTAAGTGGTGCATTGGTGAGCTTAAATATTTTATCCTTCTTTAGCATCGCAGGAACAACATTAAATATCTACTCTCAAGTTGGGTTGATTACTCTCGTGGGATTAATCACCAAACACGGTATCTTAATGTGCGAAGTGGCAAAAGAAGAACAGCTTAACCATGGTAAAACTCGAATTGAGGCAATCACTCATGCTGCAAAAGTGCGTTTGCGTCCAATTCTAATGACAACTGCTGCAATGGTAGCTGGCTTAATTCCATTACTCTATGCAACAGGTGCAGGAGCGGTATCTCGCTTTAGTATTGGGATAGTGATTGTAGCGGGATTATCCATTGGTACTATTTTCACCTTGTTCGTCTTGCCTGTGGTATATAGCTATGTCGCAACTGAACACAAACCATTACCGGTTTTTGATGAAAATAAAACAACCCACTAATTAAAACATAGAAAAAACAAACCGCACTTAGGTTATCTTACGTAATTCGTACTTATAAATAGTTGTTTTATCCAACTTTTTTGAGCATAACCTGCATAAGTGCGGTATTTTTTATTCTGTTAATTATATAAATGATCCACTTATGTTAGTCTTTATTTAAAGACTATTTTTCAGTAAACTTAGCGAATTTTGTTGAATTATTAAAATTATCACTTCAAATCTAGGAATTTATTGTGGCACATCGAGATTTTGCTGCGCGTCGTAGCTCAAATAATAAGAAAAAAAATAAGAAAAAGAATACAAATGTCTTGATTTTTCTTGCTTTATTTATTGTTCTAGTTTTTGTTGTTGGACTTTATTTGTTGAAAAATCAGAACAGTAAGGTAAGCATGCAGCAAGCTATAACACAACAGGAAAAAGCTCAACCTAAAAGTGTGTTACCTAATCGTCCAGAGGAAGTGTGGAGTTATATTAAAGCCTTAGAAACGCGTACTGTACCTGTAGATAATAATCCAGCGAGTGTAGAACAAAATATGCGTTTAACAGAAGAACAACGTCAAGTTTTAATTCAAATAGAAAGAGATCAAAAAGCGGCTGATGAAGCTAGAAAACTGGCTGAGCAACAGAGAATAGAAGATGCAACGAGAACTCAATCCAAAAAAACGGAAGATATGAAAAATACAGAGGCAGAAATCGTAAAATCGGAATCAATTAAAAAGCAAGACTCACAGAAAATTGAAAGCGCAAAAAAAGTAGAACAAATAAAAACGGTTAATAATGTACGGGATAGCAAGAAATTTGGTTTACAATGCGGTGCTTTCAAAAATCGAGCGCAAGCTGAAAATTTGCAAGGTCGTTTACAGATGACAGGATTAAATGCTCAAATACAAACTAACGGCGAATGGAACCGTGTTCGTGTAGTAAGTTTTGATACTCGAGAGCTTGCAGTACAGGCGCAAAGTAGAGCTAAAACTGTTACCGATTGTGTTGTGATTGGTATGTAATATATATTTATTTTAATGCTGAGTACCAAAAGGTGGTTTTGCAAACCAAATCACAATAAGCAATCCTAAGAATCCCATAGCTGATAACCAAAATATTTCATTTGCGCCAATAATAAATCCTTGCGATGTTATTTGTTGAGCGAGGTAAGCTGAAGTTTGCGTATCACTTAAACCAAATTGATTCATTTGATGGTAAAAACTTTGGGAAATTGGGTTATAAGGATTAATGTGTTCTGTTAATTGAGTGTGGTGAACAGCTTCACGGTTATACCACATAAATGTGGTCAAAGATGTTCCTACAGAACCCGCTAAAGTTCTCAAGAAGTTAAATAAGCTAGAGGCTGAAGCCATTTTATGCGCAGGCAAGCCAGACAGCGTTATTGTAGTAAGTGGCATAAAGAAACAGGACACCGCTAAACCTTGCACTAATTGTGGTAAAGCTACATCAACAAATGTCATTGATGGCTCGAAAGTTACCGCTCGCCAATAAAATGTTATTGCATATACAATAAAGCTTATCGTCACTAAAATTCGCATATCGATCTTATAACCGAAACGCCCAATAATCGGTGAAAGCAAAATTGGGAATAATCCAACTGGGGAAGCCGCAAGCCCTGCCCACGTCGCGGTGTAATGGAAGACTTGTTGTAGCAAGAGCGGAATTAATACCACAGAACCTAGATAAATCAAAAAGGCTAAACTAGTACATAAACACCCTACGCTAAAATTACGAGAATGGAAAAGCGAAATATCCACTACAGGATTGTTATCTGTTAATTCCCAGATAATCAATGCAATCAGACAAACGACAGCAACAACGGCTAATATAATGATTTCATTAGAATTAAACCAATCTTGCTCACGGCCCTGATCAAGCATTAATTGTAAACATCCCACGCCTAAGACAAGTAAAACTAAACCGACTTTATCAATAGGTTGATGAACAATTTCACTTTCTCGGCTACCCAAAATCTTCCAGCTGATTAGCACAACTAACAAACCGATCGGAACATTGATAAAAAAGATCCATCCCCAATGGATATTATCGCTAATCCATCCGCCTAAAATTGGGCCAAAAATAGGCGCAACCACAATAGTCATTGACCAAAATGCCAATGCCATTCCGCGTTTTTCTGGTGGATAATTATTTAATAATAAACTTTGCGAAAGAGGGATCACTGGACCTGCGACAGCACCTTGAATGACGCGAAAAATAATTAACGCCTCAAGACTATCTGCAATCCCACAGAGCCAAGAAGAGACAACAAATAAAAAAGTTGAGACTAAAAATAACCGCACTTCGCCAAAACGTTTTGCTAACCAACCCGTTATTGGAATAGAAATCGCATTTGCTACCCCAAAAGAAGTGATTACCCACGTACCTTGACTAAAAGATGCGCCAAGATCGCCCGCAATAGTAGGAATCGCCACATTTGCAATGGTAGAATCTAATACCTGCATAAAGGTGGCGAGAGATAAAGCCAGTGTTAATAAAATCAGCACACCACCTTGAATAGGCGGGAATTTTTTTGCGGAATTGTCCATAACGCCGCCTTAATGGCTGTTTTGCTGAATGATAGATTCAATCAAATTTTCTACCGCACTTTCATCATATTTAAGTGTATCAGTAGAAAATAACGTTTTCGGTTCTGTTTTTTCTCGTAGCATTGCGCCTGATGAATCTGAAATTCTTACTTTTGCCGTTGCAGAAAGACCAATTCTCAATGGCGTTTCTGTAAATTGTTGTGGATCTAATTTAATTCGCACAGGTACACGTTGTACCACTTTAATCCAGTTACCCGTAGCATTTTGCGAAGGTAAAAGAGAAAACGCATTGCCAGTCCCCATTTCAATGCCATTTATCACGCCATCAAATTCTTTATTTTTACCGTATAAATCAAAATGGATTTTTACTGGCTGACCAATGCGCATATTCGTTAATTGGGTTTCTTTGAAGTTAGCTTCTAACCACATTTGTTCATTAGATACCACCGCCATTAACGCGCCACCCACTGAAACGGCTTGCCCAACTTGAACATTACGACGCGCCACATAGCCATCAATTGGACTTCTAATTTTTGTACGTTGCAAATTTAACCAAGCCTGTTTAAGCGAGTTTATCGCATTCTGTATTTGCGGTTGTTCACGTAATGGAACGTTACGCAATAAAGCCTGATTAGCAGCCAATTGATTTTTAGAGGCATTTAAATTTGCTTTGGCAAGCTCGACAGCTTCTTTTGCGTGTTGGAAAGATTCTTTATCAATCGCACCCATTTTTTCAAGTTGAACTCGGCGCGCCAAATTGCCTTGAGCTTGAGCTAAAGAAATTTCATTGGCGTGCACAGCTGATTGCAATTGCTGCACAGTGAAACCCAGTTGTTCTACCTGACGTACAGCATTGGCGAGATTGCTTTTGGCCTGTTCAAAACTAAGTTTCGCATTGGTATCATCCAATTCAACTAGAATATCACCTGCATGGACTTTATCCATATTGTCTGCATTAATCTTCGCTACATTACCTGCAACTTGTGATGATACCATTACTTGATTTCCACCCACATAAGCATCTTCTGTTTCTTCAAAATCCTTCAAGAAGAAAAACCAATACAAAGCACAAGCAATACCAATAATAAGCAGGAGAAGAATAAAAATGCTTAAGCCTTTTTTACGGTTAGTTTTATTTGATACAGATTTATTTGATGGAGTTTCAATTGCAGTTTTCGTCATAATGTCTTCCCTGATTTGGGATAATGTTTAAAAATGGGATATTTAAAACTATCAAAAATAAAATGAAAGGTCATTATGAAACTTTAAAAAGGGGAACTCAAGGGGAAATTATCATCTCTTTGTTTTTGCTAGATTAATGAATGTTCTAGAAGTATTGTTTCATTTATTTGATTTATTTTCGGGTAAGAATTAAAAATCGGCAATCATAGCGATTTTGTGCATCTGCCTTACGATATTCATCAAATTCAATTTCCCACTCCTCCCAATTCAATTGAGGGAAAAAAGTATCGCCATCTAGTTCTGTTTGAATTTGAGTAAGGTATAACTTATCTGCTTTGGGTAAATATTGTTTGAATAACTCGCCCCCACCAATCAACATAATTTCATCAAAATCTCTGACAAAATTGACCGCACTTTCAAAGCTATCTTTCCATATCACACCTTCGTGTTCAAAAAGCTGGCGAGAAAGTACGATATTGGTACGTTTAGGTAGTGGACGACCAATACTTTCAAAGGTTTTACGCCCCATAATGACAGGTTTACCTGTGGTGTTCTGACGAAACCAAGCTAAATCTGCAGGCAAGTGCCAAGGCATTTGGTTATCTTTACCAATCACATTATTTAATGTTGTCGCCACAATTAAACTAAATGTCATAAATCCCCCTAAAATTTGCCGTTACTATACCTGATAAAATTTGCCGTTACTATACCTGATATTAAGTGATTTTTCATTGATTTAGTGATAACGTTAATGCCAATTTTAAGAACTTGGAAAGGATTATGAACAAAAAAACAATCGTTGTGAAATTCGGTACAAGCACGCTAACTCAGGGTTCGCCAAAACTGAATTCGCCACATATGATGGAAATCGTTCGTCAAATTGCACAACTGCATAATGATGGATTTCGTATAGTGATCGTGACTTCTGGTGCGATTGCAGCGGGTCGCCATTATTTAAATCATCCTCAATTACCACCCACTATAGCTTCAAAGCAACTGCTTGCAGCGGTTGGTCAGAGCCAATTAATTCAGGCTTGGGAAAAATTATTTGCTATTTATGATATCCATATCGGGCAACTTTTATTAACCCGTGCCGATATTGAAGATCGCGAACGTTTTTTAAATGCGCGAGATACTTTACACGCTCTTTTAGATAACCACATTATTCCTGTGATTAATGAAAATGATGCGGTAGCGACTGCGGAAATTAAAGTAGGTGACAATGACAATTTATCGGCATTAGTCGCTATTCTTGTGCAAGCGGAACAGCTTTATTTATTGACTGATCAACAAGGTTTATTTGATAGTGATCCGCGTAAAAATTCTGAAGCGAAATTAATTCCAGTAGTAGAACAAATCACCGATCATATTCGATCAATTGCAGGAGGAAGTGGTACAAATCTTGGTACTGGTGGAATGATGACCAAAATCATTGCTGCCGATGTTGCGACTCGCTCTGGAATTGAAACCATTATTGCTCCAGGTAATCGCCCAAATGTAATTGCAGATCTTGCTTATGAACAAAATATTGGTACAAAATTTATTGCACACCAATCTGATCGATTAGAAAGCCGCAAACAATGGCTTTTCGCCGCACCATCGGCAGGTATTATTACCATTGATAACGGTGCGCAAAATGCCATTCTTGAACAAAATAAATCTTTATTACCCGCTGGTATTATTAACGTGGAAGGGCGTTTTTCGCGTGGTGAAGTAGTCAAAATACGCACTCAATCAGGTAAAGACATTGCGCTGGGTATGCCACGCTATAACAGCGATGCTCTACAATTAATTAAGGGCAGAAAATCAGCAGACATTGAGAATGTTTTAGGCTATGAATATGGCGCGGTGGCAATGCATCGTGATGATATGATTATTTTGTCATAATGTCCTTTGGTTGATAAAAGCACTGATTTATGAAACAATCTTGAGCTATTTTTATAGGAAAAATTTAAGGTAAAACGATAGTGATCGATTTTGATGGCTACCGTCCAAATGTGGGTATTGTGATTTGTAATCGCAAAGGGCAAGTGCTTTGGGCGAAGCGTTGTGGGCAAAATTCGTGGCAGTTTCCGCAAGGTGGCATTAATGATAATGAAAGTGCCGAGCAAGCGATGTATCGCGAACTACACGAGGAAGTTGGTTTACAACCTAAAGATGTGCGTCTGTTATATGTTTCTAAACATTGGTTACGCTATAAATTGCCAAAGCGTTTATTGCGTTATGATAGCAAGCCGATGTGTATTGGGCAGAAACAACGCTGGTTTTTGCTACAGCTTGTTAGCGATGAAAAAAACATCAATATGCAAACAACTAAATCGCCAGAATTTGACGGGTGGCGTTGGGTAAGTTTTTGGTATCCTGTTCGTCAAGTTGTGTCTTTTAAGCGAGATGTTTATCGAAAGGTAATGAAAGAGTTTGCTTCGATACTATTTACGGACAATCCACTAATATTTTCCGCATCTCGTGAAGCAAATTCACAGCATTATTCGGCAAACAAAAAATATTCTCAGGCAAAATACACGAAACGCCATTTTTATAAATCAAGAGGCCAATAATGTTCACTTTTATTCTTCTTTGTTTACTTGTTGGTGCATTAGCGGGTTTTCTTGCAGGATTATTTGGTATCGGCGGTGGGTTAGTAATTGTGCCAACGTTAGTGTATTTACTGCCTATTGTAGATGTACCAGAGTCTTTGTTGATGTCTACCGCACTTGGAACATCATTTGCTACCATTGTGATTACTGGCATTGGATCGGCACAACGTCATCATAAATTAGGTAACATAGTCTGGCAGGCAGTTCGCATTTTAGCTCCGGTTATTATGTTTTCTGTTTTTATTTGTGGTTTATTCATTGGAAGACTTGATCGTGAAATTTCTGCCAAAATTTTTGCTTGCTTAGTGGTATATTTAGCCACAAAAATGGTACTTTCGATTAAAAAAGATCAAGTCACAACAAAACCACTTACCCCCCTTGCTTCCGTAATCGGCGGTATTTTGATTGGTATGGCATCTAGTGCTGCGGGAATTGGCGGTGGTGGATTTATTGTACCGTTTTTAACTGCTCGTGGCATTAATATCAAACAAGCTATCGGTTCTTCCGCATTTTGTGGGATGTTATTGGGTATATCAGGGATGTTTAGTTTTATAGTGAGTGGTTGGGGAAATCCATTAATGCCTGAATATTCGCTCGGTTATATTTATCTTCCCGCAGTGTTAGGTATTACTGCCACTTCATTTTTTACTTCCAAATTAGGCGCAAGTGCAACCGCTAAATTGCCTGTTTCAACCTTAAAAAAAGGTTTCGCCCTTTTCTTAATTGTGGTTGCGATCAATATGTTTCTGAAATAAGGAAAATTATGAATTCAAATTATTTACTTCTTCCCCACTTTGATCCGAGTATTTTTACGCTTGGCGATAGTAATATCGGCTTACGTTGGTATGGTTTGATGTACCTTTTAGGTTTTGTTTTTGCACGTTGGCTTGCGGTTCGCCGTGCTAATCGCCCAAATAGCGGTTGGACAGTAGATCAAGTTGATACCTTACTTTTCAATGGTTTTATGGGGGTGTTTATTGGCGGACGTGTTGGCGATGTATTTTTCTATAATCTCGATCATTTCTTACAAGAACCACTTTATTTATTCCGCGTTTGGGAAGGTGGAATGTCGTTCCACGGTGGCTTAATTGGTGTAATTGTTGCTATGATTTGGACATCCTATTCACAAAAACGTAATTTTTGGCAAACGGCTGATTTTGTTGCGCCTTTGATTCCGTTTGGTTTAGGTTTAGGCAGAATTGGTAATTTCATTAATCTTGAACTATGGGGACGCGAAACGAATGTGCCTTGGGCAATGATTTTCCCGAATGATCCTCTTTTACTGCCTCGTCATCCATCACAACTTTATGAAGCCTTTTTAGAAGGCCTGGTGTTGTTTGCGATTCTGAATATTTTTATTAAAAAGCCACGTCCAATGGCTTCTGTTGCAGGTTTATTCTTAATTGGTTATGGTGTCTTCCGTTTTATTGTGGAATATGTGCGTGAACCTGAAGTTGAAAATTTCTTTGGGATTATTACACGAGGGCAAGCCCTTTGCTTACCAATGATTATTGGTGGTGCTTTCATTATGGCTTGGGCTTATTCACGCAAAAGTGCGGTCATAAAATAGGAGATTTTTATGAAGCAATATCTTGATCTTTGTCGCCGCATTGTTAGTGAAGGGGAGTGGGTTGCTAATGAACGTACAGGTAAGCATTGCCTCACGGTCATTAATGCAGATTTAGAATATGATGTGGCGAATAATCAATTTCCGCTGATTACTACCCGTAAAAGTTATTGGAAAGCGGCCATTGCTGAATTTCTAGGTTATATTCGTGGATATGACAATGCCGCTGATTTCCGCGCACTTGGCACGAAAACTTGGGATGCTAATGCGAATGTAAATGCAGCTTGGCTTGCAAATCCGCATCGTAGAGGCGTTGATGATATGGGGCGCGTATATGGTGTGCAAGGCAGAGCATGGCGTAAGCCTAATGGAGAAACCATAGATCAGCTACGTAAAATTGTTAATAACTTAACGAAAGGTATTGATGATAGAGGAGAGATTTTAACTTTTTTTAACCCTGGGGAATTTGATCTTGGTTGTCTTCGTCCTTGTATGCACACGCATACTTTTTCTCTTGTGGGCGATACTTTACATCTTACTAGTTATCAACGTTCCTGTGATGTTCCGCTTGGATTGAATTTCAATCAAATTCAGGTGTTTACCTTCTTAGCGCTTATGGCTCAGATCACGGGCAAAAAAGCCGGCAAGGCATATCATAAAATTGTGAATGCGCATATTTATGAAGATCAGCTTGAGTTAATGCGTGACGTACAACTTAAACGCGAGCCTTTCCCATTGCCAAAATTAGAAATCAATCCAGATATAAAAACGCTTGAAGATTTAGAAACTTGGGTCACGATGGATGATTTTAAAGTCGTTGGCTATCAATCTCATGAGCCAATTAAATATCCTTTTTCCGTCTAATGGATGCAGCAAAAGTGCGGTCAGAATTTGACGAGAAAATGATGCGCTACGCCCTTGAGCTTGCCGATAAAGCGGAAGCGTTAGGTGAGATTCCTGTGGGGGCGGTTTTGGTTGATGACGCTAGAAATATTATTGGAGAAGGTTGGAATCTCTCCATTGTTCAAAGCGATCCTACCGCACATGCTGAAATTATCGCTTTGCGTAATGGCGCGAAAAATATTCAAAATTATCGCCTACTGAATAGCACGCTTTATGTGACATTAGAGCCTTGCACAATGTGTGCAGGGGCAATTTTGCATAGCCGTATTAAACGCCTTGTGTTCGGTGCATCTGATTATAAAACTGGCGCGATTGGATCACGTTTTCATTTTTTTGATGATTACAAGATGAATCATACTTTAGAGATTACATCTGGCGTATTGGCAGAAGAGTGTAGTCAAAAATTGAGTACATTTTTTCAGAAAAGACGCGAGGAGAAAAAAATAGAGAAAGCATTATTAAAAAGTCTGAGTGATAATTAATTCTTTATTTTTCCTTATATTTGAAACTTAAAATCCAGGATTGATCGTTATCTCAAACCCTGTTACTTGCGGAAATTCTTCTTGAATTAGTGTTAATAATTCAATTTGTTTAAATAGAATCCCCTGCCGAACAATAGCATTAGACACTTCAATAAAAATTAAATGATCTGTTATGTTGCCAATACGAAATTTGCCGTGAAATTCCTGTGGAAAAATGCGGTTAAATTTTTGATTAAGTTCATTGATGGCAAGACCTTTTTTGATTATTTTGGCAAAGGGCGATTGCTCAAGCACATCCATAATATTGACTGCTTTTTGATAACGATCAGCCTTGTTTTCCATAAAGTCAGCCCCCAGTAAATGACATCAGTTTAGATTTCCGCTACAATACACGCAATTTTCATAATAAACAATGAGACGAATGATTTCAGGCACTGTCAAACCGAATTTTTGGTCGCGATTACTTTTAAGTATCATCGCGATTTTTGCTTTGCCTAACGCACAAAGTTTTGAAAATCAAAATAATACGGAAAATTATTCCTCAAGTGTTTCCATTCAACAAGCGTTAGAAACGGTAAAAGTTGCTCGTGAAGTGCAACGACAAGCCATTCCTCAACCTTCAATTTCCCGTCAAACTGAAAAACAACCTAAAATTCAACCGCACTTTTTAGCGGATGTATTGAATCTTAGTGCGCCAATTCGAGCAGGCCCCTTACTTATTTAATTTTTCTGTTTTTTGTGAAGAATATTGCTATTGAAATAGCGATATTTTAAAAAATTATTGTGCATGAAATAAAGTATTTCATAAGCATTTAACTATTTAACTTATATATTTAAAAAGAGAAATTATGAGCATTTTAACAAGAATTTTTGGTAGTCGTAATGAACGCGTTTTACGTAAATTAAAAAAACAAGTCGTAAAAATTAATAAAATGGAGCCTGCTTTTGAGGCATTAAGTGATGATGAATTAAAAGCAAAAACACAAGAGTTTCGTGATCGTTTAAGTGGTGGCGAAACTTTGCAACAAATTTTACCAGAAGCATTCGCAACGGTACGCGAAGCAAGTAAGCGTGTGCTTGGTATGCGCCATTTTGATGTGCAGCTTATCGGTGGGATGGTATTGACTAACCGCTGTATCGCAGAAATGCGTACTGGTGAAGGTAAAACATTAACGGCGACTCTTCCTTGTTATTTAATCGCTCTTGAAGGTAAAGGCGTTCATGTTGTCACGGTGAATGATTATCTTGCTCGCCGAGATGCAGAAACAAACCGTCCGTTATTTGAATTTTTGGGTATGAGCGTAGGCGTCAATATTCCTGGTTTATCGCCAGAAGAAAAACGTGCAGCTTATGCGGCAGATATTACTTATGCAACCAATAGTGAACTTGGTTTTGATTATTTACGTGACAACTTAGCCCACTCAAAAGAAGAGCGTTTCCAACGTACTTTAGGCTATGCGTTGGTGGATGAAGTGGATTCTATCTTAATCGATGAAGCACGTACGCCATTGATTATTTCTGGCCAGGCAGAAAACAGTTCAGAGCTTTATATTGCGGTAAATAAATTGATCCCAAGTTTAATTAAACAAGAAAAAGAAGATACGGAAGAATATCAAGGAGAGGGCGATTTCACTTTAGATTTGAAATCTAAACAGGCGCATTTAACCGAACGTGGTCAAGAAAAAGTAGAAGATTGGTTAATTACGCAAGGTTTAATGCCTGAGGGGGACTCTTTGTATTCTCCTAGTCGAATTGTATTGCTTCATCACGTTATGGCTGCATTGCGTGCGCACACATTGTTTGAAAAAGATGTCGATTACATTGTGAAGGACGGTGAAATCGTGATTGTTGATGAACACACTGGTCGTACAATGGCGGGGCGTCGTTGGTCAGATGGTTTGCACCAAGCCATTGAGGCAAAAGAAGGGGTGGATATTAAGAGCGAAAACCAAACTGTCGCGTCAATTTCTTACCAAAACTACTTCCGTTTATATGAGCGTCTTGCAGGTATGACGGGGACTGCGGATACTGAAGCGTTTGAGTTCCAACAAATTTACGGCTTGGAAACTGTTGTAATTCCAACAAATCGTCCAATGATTCGTGATGATCGCACTGATGTGATGTTTGAAAATGAACAATATAAATTTAATGCGATTATTGAAGATATTAAAGATTGTGTAGAACGCCAGCAACCAGTATTAGTGGGGACGATTTCAGTCGAAAAATCAGAAGAATTATCTAAAGCGTTAGATAAAGCGGGCATCAAACACAATGTGTTGAATGCGAAATTCCACCAACAAGAAGCTGAAATCGTGGCAGAAGCTGGTTATCCTGGTGCGGTGACTATCGCAACGAATATGGCTGGGCGAGGTACGGATATTATTCTTGGTGGTAACTGGAAAGCGCAGGCTGCTAAATTAGAAAATCCAACTCAAGAACAAATTGAAGCCCTTAAAGCAGAGTGGGAGAAAAACCACGAAATTGTAATGAAAGCAGGTGGGTTGCATATTATCGGTACAGAGCGTCACGAATCTCGCCGTATTGATAACCAGTTACGTGGCCGTTCAGGTCGTCAAGGTGACCCCGGTTCTTCTCGTTTCTATCTTTCTTTAGAAGATGGTTTAATGCGCATTTATTTGAATGAGGGTAAGCTCAATTTAATGCGTAAAGCGTTTACTGTACCGGGCGAGGCAATGGAATCGAAAATGTTGGCGAAAGTGATTGCATCCGCTCAAGCAAAAGTTGAAGCTTTCCATTTCGATGGTCGTAAAAACCTACTTGAATATGATGATGTGGCAAATGACCAACGTCATGCCATTTATGAGCAACGCAATTATTTGCTTGATAATGATGATATTTCTGAAACCATCAATGCCATTCGCCACGATGTGTTTAATGGTGTGATTGATCAATATATTCCACCGCAATCTTTGGAAGAACAATGGGATATTAAAGGGCTTGAAGAACGTTTAGCCCAAGAGTTTGGTATGGAATTACCGATTTCTAATTGGTTAGAAGAAGATAATAATCTTCACGAAGAAAGTTTGCGCGAACGCATTGTGGAAATTGCAGAAAAGGAATACAAAGAAAAAGAGGTTTTGGCTGGCGAAGACGCTATGCGCCACTTTGAAAAAGGTGTTATGTTACAAACCTTAGATGAACTTTGGAAAGAACATTTAGCTTCGATGGATTATTTACGCCAAGGTATTCATTTACGTGGCTATGCGCAAAAAGATCCAAAACAAGAGTATAAAAAAGAATCTTTCCGTATGTTTACGGAAATGCTAGATTCCTTAAAACACCACGTTATCACGACTTTAACCCGTGTACGTGTGCGTACTCAAGAAGAAATGGAAGAAGCTGAACGTGCTCGTCAAGAAATGGCTGCTCGTATCAATCAAAATAATTTACCTGTGGATGAAAATAGTCAGACAACTCAAAATTCAGAGACTGAAGATTATTCAGATCGTCGCATTGGACGCAACGAGCCTTGTCCTTGTGGGTCGGGTAAAAAATATAAGCATTGTCACGGCAGTCGTGTGGCACGCCACTAATGAACAATCAAAGTGCGGTGATTTTTCACCGCACTTTTTTCATACCTCTACATTGGATAGAAAAATGGATAAAAAAATTATACAAGTTGCTGCGGGGATTATTCGTAATGAATTTGGTCAGATCTATTTAACGCAGCGTTTAGAAGGACAGGATTTTGCCCAATCTTTAGAATTCCCTGGTGGAAAAGTAGATGCGGGAGAGACCCCAGAACAGGCTTTAAAACGTGAACTGGAAGAGGAAATAGGCATCGTTGCATTAAATGCTGAACTTTATGAACGTTTTCAATTTGAATATCCAACAAAGATTATTTCTTTTTTCTTTTATCTGGTAGATGAATGGATTGGCGAACCTTTTGGGCGAGAGGGGCAAGAAGGTTTTTGGATCGAACAACGCGAACTAGATGCAGGACAGTTTCCACCTGCGAATGCAAAATTAATTCATCGGTTACTAAATGAAACTCACAATTTCATATAAAATGAATGTAGTTTAAAGTTATATTAAAAGATGTAGTATGATTTATCACATATAACTTTTTAATATACTAGCCAAAATATTTGTATTTTTTGCATTATGGGAGCCATTATGTCTCAACTTGCCAATCCAGAACTGATTAAAGTCGTTATTTTACTCGCATCTAGTGTAACAATTGTGCCGTTATTTAAAAGACTCGGGTTGGGTAGCGTGCTAGGTTATTTAGTCGCAGGTTGTTTGATCGGCCCATCTGTTTTTGGCATAGTGCAAGATCCAACAGCAGTGGTACATTTAGCGGAATTAGGTGTGGTAATGTTTCTTTTTATTATCGGGCTTGAAATGTATCCAGAACGCCTTTGGGCAATGCGTAAAGCTATTTTCGGCAGAGGTTTGTTACAAGTTGGATTATGTGGTTGCTTACTCACTTTTTCGGGTATTTATTTATTAGGATTAACAAAAGAAGTTGCATTTATTGCTGGTATGGGTTTCACGCTTTCCTCTACTGCTATTGTAATGCAATCACTAGAAGAAAGGGGGCTTACTTCTACGTCAAAAGGACAACGTGTAATTTCGACATTAATTTTTGAAGATATTGCTATCGTACCACTTTTGGCGTCTGTCGCTTTTCTTGCCTCTCATTCGAAAGAAGCTACACCACACACTAATTGGGTATCAATTGGCATAGCATTAAGTGCTGTTGTGGGGCTAATTGTGGCTGGAAAATGGTTAATGAACCCACTATTTCGTTTAATTTCTAAGGCACGTATTCGTGAAATGATGACAGCGGGCGCATTATTGGTCGTTTTAGGTGCCGCATTAGCAATGGAAATTGGCGGGCTTTCAATGGCAATGGGTGCGTTTGTTGCTGGTGTGATGATGTCTGAATCAGCTTTTCGCCATCAGCTTGAAGCGGATATAGAACCATTTCGCGGTTTATTACTTGGATTATTTTTTATGGGCGTAGGAATGTCCTTAGATTTGCATTTAGTGTTTAATCATTGGATCTTGCTACTTGGAATTGTTTTTCTTTATATATTGGGTAAAGCTAGTGCTGTTTATATTATTGCCCGAATTACCCGTCTTGATCATCGAGAATCCATAGGGCGAATGTCTTTGATGGCACACGGTGGCGAATTTGCCTTTGTGCTTTTTTCAGCCGCAGCGACCGCGGAAGTAATCAGTAATGAAGAACAAGCGACATTCACTGCTGCAGTGATTATTTCGATGCTTTTTTCGCCTATTATCGCTCAAATTGCTCGCAAACTTATACAGCGTACAGAGCCTAAACATCTTGATCAACTTGATGAAAATGATCTAGACACCATCGTGGATTTGGAAGATAACGTTTTAGTTATTGGTTTTGGACGTTTTAGTCAAATTGTCTGCCAAACATTATTAATTCGTGGAATTAGCGTTTCTGTGATCGATCGCAATATCGAAAATATCCGTGCTGCCGCAAAGTTTGGTTTTAAGGTTTATTATGGCGATGGCATTCGATTAGATGTTTTACGAGCAGCAGGAATTGAAAAAGCGAAATGTGTCGTATTAGGCATTAACGATACACAAAGAATTGAACATATTGTTAGTCAAATGAAAGAGGCTTATCCAAATTTACCGATTTTAACCCGAACTTATGATAGAAAAACAACGGTTAGTTTGATTAAGCAAGATGTAGATTTTATTGTGCGTGAAACTTTTGAATCAGCAATTACACTTAGTCGAGCAACCTTGATGAAATTAGGTATTGATAAAATTGAAGCGGAAGAAATTATTAAGGAAGTACGAACATTGGATCAAGAACGGTTAAATGAAGAAGTTTTACACGGTTTTTCGAATGAAATAGTAAAAAAATATTGGACACCAAGACCATTTATTAAACCGCATCTTGATACAAAAGCATTAAATAAAGAAACAGAAGAAATTCTAAGTGAGAAAATTGAAGAAGAAATATCAAATGATCATTCATAAAATTATTTTTTATCTTTAGTGATATTTTTTATCTATAAAAATATTAAATTTTAACTTCTCGTTTAAGTATTTACTTTTGAGTGATTTAAATCACGTAAATTTTTATTTTAAGGTAATAAATGAATAATAAAATTAGTGTTTATGATAAAGATAATTTCTTTGAGCTTTATCAGAAACTCCGTGCAAATCCAATTAGCCTCAATGAAATTATCGAAAAGCCCACCATGCTTTCATTGTTGCCTAATTTAAAAGGGAAGAAATTACTCGATTTAGGCTGTGGTACGGGAGGGCATTTACAACTTTATTTAGAACGAGAGGCGGCTAAAGTAATTGGAACTGATCTTTCCGAAAAAATGCTCGAACAAGCTGAAAAAGATCTTCAAAAGTGCGGTCAATTTTCAGCGCGTTTTTCCTTATATCACTTACCAATGGAAAAATTAGCTGAGTTACCAGAAAGTCATTTCGATGTGATTACTAGCTCTTTTGCCTTTCATTATATTGAAAATTTTCCGACATTATTATCAACGATCCATGACAAACTCTCGTCTAATGGCACATTAATTTTCTCACAAGAACATCCGATAACTACCTGCCATAAAGAGGGAGAACGCTGGGAAAAAAATGATAAAAAACAGCAAGTCGCTTATCGTTTAAATCATTATCGAGAAGAGGGGAAACGCAATAGAAATTGGTTCAAACAACCTTTTCAAACCTATCATCGAACAACAGCAACAATTATCAATAATTTAATTCATGCAAGGTTTCAAATCGAGCAAATGGAAGAACCCATGCTTGCTGACCAACCGCAATGGCATAATGAATTTAAAGATTTGTCACATCGACCACCATTGTTATTTATCAAAGCAAGAAAAGTGGAGAAATAAACAAAATAAACTGGTTTTTAACCGCACTTTATGGTATAAATCGCCCCGCTGTTTTTGCCTTTCAAAAGCAGTTTTTTAATTACTAACAACACACACATATTAACAAGGCTTAATCGGGGTGCCAAACGGTCGATTAGCTGATATGTGGAGGCTCAACCCCAACAAAAGGAAAATATTATGGCACAAGTTTCAATGCGCGACATGATCAACGCAGGCGTACACTTCGGACACCAAACTCGTTACTGGAACCCACAAATGAAACCTTTCATTTTTGGTGCTCGTAACGGTGTTCACATCATCAATCTTGAAAAAACTTTACCTTTATTCAACGAAGCTTTAGCGGAATTAACTCGCATTGCTAGCAACAACGGTAAAGTATTATTCGTTGGTACAAAACGTGCAGCGTCTGAAGCAGTTCAAGCAGCAGCATTAGATTGTCAGCAATATTACGTAAACCACCGTTGGTTAGGTGGTATGTTGACTAACTGGAAAACCGTTCGTCAATCAATTAAACGTTTAAAAGATTTAGAAACCCAATCTCAAGACGGTACTTTTGATAAATTAACCAAAAAAGAAGCGTTAATGCGTAGCCGTGAGATGGAAAAACTTGAATTAAGCCTTGGCGGTATCAAAGATATGGGTGGCTTACCAGATGCATTATTCGTTATTGGTGCGGACCACGAACATATCGCAGTTAAAGAAGCAAACAACCTAGGTATTCCTGTATTTGCTATCGTTGATACTAACTCAACACCAGCTGGCGTAGATTTCGTTATCCCTGGTAACGATGATGCGACTCGTGCTATCCAACTTTACGTTTCTGCAGCTGCAGCAGCGGTTAAAGAAGGTCGTGGTAACGAAGCTCAAGTTGCTGAAGAATTAGCAGCTGACGCAGAATAATTTAAGTTTTGCAATAAGGCGAAGCCCTTAATAATCAAGCGATTAATTGGCATAGGGGCTAAAATTTAGCCCCTATATTTTTATCTAAAAGTGCGGTCAAAATAAACCGCATTTTCGACAGAGGATTTTAAAAATGGCTGAAATCACAGCATCATTAGTAAAAGAACTTCGTGACCGTACTGGCGCAGGTATGATGGAATGTAAAAAAGCATTAGTTGAAGCAAACGGTGATATTGAGTTAGCAATCGACAATATGCGTAAATCTGGTCAAGCTAAAGCAGCTAAAAAAGCAGGCCGTGTTGCAGCTGAAGGTGTTATCCTTGCTCGTGTAGAAAATGGTTTCGGTGTATTAGTTGAAATGAACTGTGAAACTGACTTCGTAGCAAAAGATGCAGGTTTCTTAGGTTTAGCAAACGAAGTAGCTGATTTCGCAGCAGCAAAAAAAGGTACCACTATCGAAGCATTACAAGCGCAATTTGAAGAAAAACGTGCGGCATTAGTGGCTAAAATCGGTGAGAATATGAACATCCGTCGTGTTGCTTACTTAGATGGTCAAGTAATTGCTCAATACTTACACGGTGCGAAAATTGGCGTATTAGTTGCGGGCGAAGGTTCTGCAGATGAACTTAAAAAAGTAGCTATGCACGTAGCTGCATCTAAACCAGAATTCGTAAATCCAGAAGATGTATCTGCTGAAGTTGTTGAACACGAACGTCAAATCCAAATCGATATCGCAATCAACTCTGGTAAACCAAAAGAAATCGCAGAGAAAATGGTTGAAGGTCGTATGAAGAAATTCACTGGTGAAGTTTCATTAACAGGTCAAGCATTTGTAATGGATCCTTCTGTATCTGTAGGGGATTTCTTAAAATCGGTAAATACTTCTGTTTCTAACTTCATTCGTTTAGAAGTAGGCGAAGGTATCGAGAAAAAAGAAGAAGATTTTGCTGCTGAAGTAGCGAAAATCACTGGCGGTAACGCATAATTCTTTAAAGATAAGAAATATATGCTTATAAGCCCAACTTAAAGTTGGGCTTATTTATTTTTAAAAGAATTTCAGCTTATTTTTGTTAAGTAAATTTTATACACATAAAATCTGCATCTTAATCAGTTATTAAACTTTTAAAATGCAGATTAAATGATGGGGTATTAATTAAGAAATTTTCTTTTCTAACGCTTTTAAGCGTTTATGTATGCCATCAATGCCTAATGTTAGAGCTGCCGTTTTACGCCACTCTTTATTCGTTTGCAATGGAATACCAGAGGAATATACGCCAGGCTCTGTAATTGGGCGCATAACCATTCCCATTCCAGTAATGGTTACTTTATCACAAATTTCCATATGACCATTAATCACACTTGCACCACCAATTAAGCAATAGCGACCAACAGTTAAGCTACCTGCCATAATAACGCCACCCGCAACCGCTGTACCAGTGCCAATATGAACATTATGCGCAATTTGACAAAGGTTATCGATAATAACGTTATCTTCAATAATCGTGGCATCTAATGCGCCTCTGTCAATACAGGTATTCGCACCAATTTCCACATTATTACCAATTATTACTTGACCAACTTGTGGAATTTTAATCCAACGACCACGATCATTTGCATAACCAAAACCATCACTACCGATAACTGTTCCTGATTGAATTAAGCAATTAGCTCCAATCTCAACGTTATGGTAAACAGTGACATTAGCCCAGAGCTGAGTGCCTGAACCTATCTTGGTATTTTTACCAACAAAGCAATTTGCACCAATGATCACGTTATCACCTAGTACAACACCTTCTTCAATCACTGCGTTCGCACCAATAGATACATTTTCGCCCAATAAAACGTCATCAAAAATGACCGCACTTTTTGCGATTCCTTGTGCCGCTTTTGGCGTGCTATCCATATATTGAGCTAAAATTGCGTAAGCCACATAAGGATCTTTAACAATAAGTAAATTGCTTTCTGGAGAACAGTGTTCAACATCCTCTTCAGAAACAACCAAAATCCCTGCTTTAGAATCTTTCAATAATGCACGAAATTTTATGTTAGAAATAAAAGTGAGTTGATTTGATTGGGCTTTATCGAGAGGCGCGATATTCTCAACAACAACATCGGCGTTACCGCGAACGGTAGCGCCGATTTGAGTTGCCAATTCTTGTAAAGAATAGGATTTTTGCATTATGAGAACCTATTATTTTTTCTCTTGTGCTTTTTCAGAAGCAGGGATAGATTTTAATACTTCTTCAGTAATATCTTTACCCTCTACCGCAAATACAACTGAATTTGCATCAAGCACATAAGTATAACCTTTTGCTTTTGCTAAATTATTTGTCGCAGTTTGAATGCTATCTAATAATTTACCACGTTCTTCAGCTTGACGTTTTTCATTTTGAGCTTGGAATTCTTGAACTTTTTTATCTTGTTCCTGCATTAATTTTTGTAATTCAGCATCTTCAGCCGCACCTAATTTATTAATTTCCTGTTGGCGTTTTTGAATATCAGCTTGACGTAAGCGAGGTGCATCTTTTTCTAAAGCCGCAACTTTTGCTTCTACTTTTTTACGAGCAGCAGCAATTTTATCATCAACTTCTTTTTTGCTTGCTGCTAATTTCTCAGCTACAGGTTTAAATTCAGCATCAAGTTTATCTGCTACCGCTTGGCGATCTGGGTGATGTTGAAAAATATAACCTGCATTAATGAAAGCAATTTTTTCTTCAGCGGAAGCATAGCCTGAAGCAAGTGCAATACCTAAAGCAAGTGCGGTTACTTTTGCGATGTTTTTCATTTGATAAAGATCCTTAATTAAATAGAGGTTTGTTTAATATTTTCTCTGCCCAATTAAATTAGGCAGAGAACGTTGTTTTTGAGTTCTGATGACGAAAAAAGTTCAATTTATTAGAAAGAACCTCCAATACTAAATTGGAACTGTTCGACATCATCATTTTCATATTTTTTAATTGGTTTGGCATAAGAGAATACCAATGGCCCAATAGGAGATTGCCATTGGAATCCGACACCTGTAGAGGCACGAATACGGCTTGATTTGCCATAATCAGGCAATTTTTTTAATACATCGCTCTCTAATCCATTTTTATCTGATTTCCATTTAGTATTCCAAACACTTGCCGCATCAACAAATAAGGAAGTTCGGACTGTATTTTGGCTCTTATCACTCACAAATGGAGTTGGCACAATTAACTCTGCACTAGCTGTAGCTATTGCATTACCACCCACAACATCTGTGTGGTTTTTTGTAAATTTTTTACTACTTAGATCTTGATAAATTGCGTTAGGGCCAATACTACCATAAGCAAAACCACGTAATGAGCCGATGCCACCCGCTGTATAAGTTTGATAGAACGGTAAACGCTTGTTTCCGAAACCATTTGCATATCCTGCAGATGCTTTTGCAGATACAACCCAGAGGTGATCTCTGTCTAATGGGTAGAAACCCTGTACGTCTGCACTTAGTTTGTAGTATTTGTTATCAGAACCTGGAATTGTAACTCGTCCACCAAGACTTGCTTTAACCCCTTTAGTTGGGAAATAGCCTCTATTAAGGCTGTTATAGTTCCAACCAAAAGAAAAATCAAAGTCATTTGTTTTAATGCCATTACCTTTAAATTTCATTGATTGAATATATAAATTACGATTATATTCTAGAGCAAAGTTACTAATTTTATTATAGGTATGACCTAATCCTACATAATAGGAGTTATTTTCATTTACAGGGAAACCTAAAGTAACATTACTTCCATAAGTCGTACGCTTATAGTTAGAGGATGTATCACTTTTAGAGTTATCGTAGTTTTCAAAGAAAACATTTCCACCAAGACTTACACCATCTTTAGTAAAATAGGGCTCGGTATAACCCAAATTGACACTCGTACCATAATCATTTTTCGTACCAGCTATACTTACAGCCGCCCCTGTTCCCAAGAAATTATCTTGTTTAACACTTGCTTGATAACTAATACCACTCTCTGTACCGTAACCAATACCAAAGTTGATACTACCCGTGTTACGTTCTTTGACTTTATATACGACATCCACTTCATCATTATTACCATTGATAGGATCAATTCGGTTTTCGACTGTTTCGAAGAAACCTGTACGATCTAAGCGAATTTTTCCTAACTCAACTAATTGTGAATTATACCAAGTTCCTTCTTGTTGGCGCATTTCCTGACGTAAAGTGCTATCAGCAGAAACGGTATTTCCTTCAAAGCGAAGTTGGCGAACAGTTAAACGTCGTCCAGCATCAACAACAAGGGTTATCGCTAATGTTTTATTTGCATCATCAAAATCAGGTACTGAATTTACCGTTGCGCTACCGTAACCGCGTTCTCCAAGTTTTGCTTTAATTGCATTTTCTACATCTGCAATATCACTACGGCGGAAAGTATCATTTAAATGTAATGCTGAAAGTAAAGGTTCAAGCTCGGCAGACATACCTCCCAGATTACCTATAATGCGTGCACTACGAAGGTCATACTGTAAACCTTCATTTACATCAATGGTTACATTAACTTTTGTTTTTTCATCATTTAGCTGAACATCCGTTTTAGTAATTTGTGCTTTGGCATAGCCATTATTTAAATAATAATCACGAATTGACTGCAAATCTTTCTCGAATTGCGCACCTTCAAATTTATTTCCCCATAATTTCCACCAAGAATCAGGTTGTAATTCCATTTGTTCTTGTAATGTACTGCTACTAACAGATTCGTTCCCCTTGAAAGTTAATGATGCCAATTTTGCTTTATCATCTTCATTGATTTGAATTAAAATTTCAGCGCGATTATTTGGTAGCGTATTGACAATAGGTTCAACGGTTGCGTTATAGCGACCTACACTTGCATAGTGCTCTTTTACACTTTTGGCAAATTCATTTAATTTTTCTCGAATTAAAACATCGCCAACTTTAAACCCGTTAGCATCTAAGTTTTGTTTTAGTGCTTCAGTGGGAATAATAGAATTACCTTTGATTTTAACATCTGAAATGATCGATTTAGCCACAACGCTAACAACAAGCACATCGCCTTCTTGATGCGCTTTCACATCATCGAATCGACCACTTACGAATAAAGAGCGGACAATATTAGCCACATCATTGTCAGTCACACGCTGACCGGCACGAACAGGTAAACTTGCTCGGATTTGTTGTTCTAAGTCACCTTGAACACCATCCACACGAATATCTTTTGCCACAAAAGGTGCGGCAAACACAGTCGTTGTCGTACCGAATAATAAACTTGCGATTAGAAGTTTTTTCATCGATTGTATCCTATATAAATTATAGATGTAAAAAATCATTAAATAATGCAAACACCGTTAAGCTTAATAACAGTGCTGCGCCAATTCGATAACAGATGCTTTGCACCCGCTCAGAAACAGGTTTTCCTTTAACAGCTTCCATTGTTAAAAAAACTAAATGACCGCCATCTAATACTGGTAATGGAAATAAATTCATAATCCCTAAATTTACACTAATCAATGCCATAAAACTTAAAAAATACACCAATCCAATATTTGCTGATGCGCCAGCACCTTTTGCAATAGAAATTGGCCCACTTAAATTATTTAATGACAAATCGCCAGTAAGTAATTTCCCTAATATTTTCAAGGTTAAAAGGGAAAGCTGTCCTGTTTTTTCAATGCCTTTTTGTAAAGATTCAAGAATACCATATTTTAATTCAGTACGGTATTCATCCGCTAATTTTGTTAAGGTTGGGCTAACCCCAACAAACCATTTGCCATTTTGATTGCGCACTGGAGTGATAGTTTTGTCAAGCGTTTCCCCATTACGTTCAACTTTAATAGAAAAAGATTCGCCTTGTTCGACCTGTTTTATAAAATCTTGCCAAGGAAGTGCGGTTAAATTTTCTTTTAAAATTTTATCACCGATTTGTAAACCAGCGTTCTCAGCGGGAGAATTTTGAACAACTTTAGAAAGCACCATTTCAATTTTAGGACGCATAGGCATAATCCCTAATGCCTCAAAAGCACTTTCTTTTTCAGGATCGAATATCCAATTTGTAAGATTTAAAGTCCGTTGTTGTTCAATATTAGAATTGAAAGGAGAAAGGGTAATTTCAACATTAGACTCCCCCATTTTTGTTGCAAGTAGCATATTGATAGTTTCCCAATCTTGAGTTTCTTCGCCATCAACCGCTAGAATTTGTGTATTAGGTTCAATGTGAGCTTGTGCTGCGATGGAACTTGGTGTTATTGATTCAATCACTGGTTTAACCGTTGGCATTCCATAAAGGTAAATGACCCAATAAGCAAAAATTGCAAAAATAAAATTAGCTAAAGGGCCTGCAATAATTACAAATGACCGTTGTAATACGCTTTTACTGTCAAATGCTTGTGATTTTTGCTCAGCAGGAACTACTTCATTACGTCCATCAAGCATTTTTACATAGCCGCCTAAAGGAATCATTGAAACCGCAAATTCTGTACCATATTTGTCAATGCGTTTCCAAATTACTTTTCCAAAACCAATGGAAAAACGATGGACTTTTATACCGCACTTTCTCGCTGCCCAAAAGTGACCATATTCGTGAACGGATACTAATACAGCAATAGCAATGATAAAAGAACCTAGTGACCACAAAAATGACATTAAAAATCCTTATAAGACAAAGAAATAGAAATAGCTGAAAAAAGGTACCGCGGCAGTCAAGCTATCAATGCGATCTAATACGCCGCCGTGACCTGGAATTAATTGACTGCTGTCTTTAACTCCTGACTCACGTTTAAACATACTTTCAGTTAAATCGCCCAACACTGAAATTGCAACTGTCGCTACAGAAAGAATGATAAATCCAGTAATATTTCGATCGCCTACTAAAGTATTGTTAGAGAAATGAATAAAGATAAAAGCAAGCACTAATGCTGTAATTAAGCCACCAATGACCCCTTCCCAACTTTTACCTGGCGATACTTTAGGGGCAAGTTTACGTTTGCCAAAGGCACGTCCGCTAAAATAAGCACCAGAATCAGCCGCCCAAACAAGTATAAATACGTAAAGTAATAAAAATAAGCCGTGATAAGGATCATGGGTATAGTGTTCTAAACGTAAACGTAATACACCTGCGATAAATGGAATCAACGTAGAAAAGGCAAATAAAAGTTGTAAAAGTGGATTTTTAGACCAAAATTTAGCTGATTTAGGATAACTGATCACAAGTAACAAAGCTAAACCCCACCAGCTAACAGCATTTATCAATAAAAGCTGAAGATGTTGTTCAAACACACGCCCTGCATCTAAATAGTTGCCCTCAGTATAGAGCCATAAGAAGATAAATACGCCTAAAAAGGTAGCCACAAAAAAACGTATCAAAGGTTGTTTTAGGCGAGCAAATTGAGTCCATTCCCAAATGCCTAAAATCGCTACTGCCCCTAAAGCGAGGGCAAAATAAAAAGGCGTGAATAAAAATAGCGCACATAACACCGCTGCGATTAACACAATGGCAGATAAAACTCGTTGTTTAAGCATAATTTTAATCCGTTTAACTATTCAGTCCCGCCAAAACGGCGATGACGTTGTTGATAACTTGCAATCGCGTGATTAAATTCTAATTGATTAAAATCGGGCCAAAGCACATCGGAAAAATATAATTCCGCATAGGCAATTTGCCATAATAAAAAGTTGCTTATGCGCTGTTCTCCACTGGTACGAATTAATAAATCCACAGGTGGTGCATTTTGGGTTGCAAGATGATGTTGAAAAGTCGAGTTATTAATATCTGAAACTGACATTTCTTCTTTTTTAACTTTTTCTGCAATTTGTTTAGCGGCTTGAATAATATCCCAACAACCGCCGTAATTTGCCGCAATATTGAGTGTAAGTGCGGTATTTTTTTCTGTTAAATTTTCCGCTTTTTTGATTTTTTCTTGTAAAGTTTCACTAAAACGAGATACATCGCCTATAATTTTCAGACAAATATTATTTTTATGTAATTTTTTCACTTCGCGATCCAAGGCTTGCATAAAAAGCGACATTAACGCGCTGATTTCTTGTTCTGGGCGACTCCAATTTTCGCTACTAAAGGCATAAAGTGTGAGTACTTCCACACCGATTTGTCGTGCATAAGCCACTGCTTTGCGTACCGCAGTAACGCCATTGGTGTGTCCGAAAATTCGCATTTTATTTTTCTGTTTTGCCCAACGGCCATTACCATCCATAATAATGGCAACGTGTTTTGGTATATTTGTTTGATCCAACTCTATCATTATTTTTATTATTGAGAGACCTCTATAAATTTGGTGGTAAACTATATCATAAGTTATATTGGCTTGCTATGGATTCCTTTGTTCTAATCTGTTCTGTAAAAATTGAAAATTTATTGTGAAAAACAACTAAAAAACCACCGCACTTTTTATTTCTCTCCCTATTAATTTTTGCCATTTTACGGTATTCTATGCCACATTTTCTATTGTCAAAATGCTGCAAAAGTGCGGTTAAAATTTAAGGTGATCTTATGCAAGAACAATATCGCCCCGATATGATCGAACCAAAGGTTCAACAATATTGGGCAGAAAATAAAGTTTTCAAAGCAATCAAAGACGAATCTAAAGAAAAATATTACTGTCTTTCTATGTTCCCATATCCTTCTGGTCGCCTGCATATGGGGCACGTGCGTAACTACACTATTGGTGATGTCATTTCTCGTTATCAACGCATGCTAGGCAAAAACGTATTGCAACCATTTGGTTGGGATGCTTTCGGCTTACCAGCAGAAGGTGCTGCAATCAAAAACAAAACTGCGCCTGCTAAATGGACGTACGAAAACATTGCCTACATGAAAAAACAACTTCAGCTTTTAGGCTTTGGTTTCGACTGGGATCGTGAAATCGCAACCTGTAAACCAGAATACTACAAATGGGAACAATGGTTCTTCACTGAGCTTTACAAAAAAGGCTTAGTGTACAAAAAAACCTCAACCGTAAACTGGTGCCCGAATGATGAAACAGTGCTCGCAAACGAGCAAGTACACGAAGGTTGTTGCTGGCGTTGTGATACACCGGTGGAACAAAAAGAAATCCCACAATGGTTTATCAAAATTACTGACTATGCAGAGCAATTATTAGGTGGTTTAGATACCCTTCCGCAATGGCCTGATATGGTAAAAACCATGCAACGTAACTGGATTGGTCGTTCTGAAGGGGTAGAAATTACCTTTGATGTTGCAAATACCAACGAAAAAGTGGCGGTTTACACCACGCGTCCAGATACCTTTTACGGCGTGAGTTATTTAGGCATTGCTGCAGCACATCCATTAGCAAGTTTAGCGGCTCAAAATAATCCTGAATTAGCCGCCTTTATCCAAGAAGCGAAAAACGCCAAAGTGGCAGAAGCTGATCTTGCGACAATGGAGAAAAAAGGAATGGCAACGGGCTTGTTCGCCATTCATCCATTGACGGGGGATAAATTACCGATTTGGGTCGCTAATTTCGTGTTAATGCACTACGGTACTGGCGCAGTAATGGCGGTTCCAGCTCACGACCAACGTGACTTTGAATTTGCTCAAAAATACAGTTTGCCAATTAAACAAGTGATCGCACCGCTTGCAGATGAAGAAATTGATTTAACTAAACAAGCTTTCGTTGAGCACGGTAAATTAGTGAACTCAGCTGAATTTGATGGTAAAGACTTTGATGGCGCATTCAACGGCATTGCAGATAAATTAGAAAAATTAGGTGTTGGAAAACGTCAAGTTAATTACCGTTTACGTGACTGGGGCGTTTCTCGCCAACGTTATTGGGGTGCACCAATTCCGATGCTAACCCTTGAAAATGGCGATGTTGTGCCTGCACCGTTAGAAGATTTACCTATTATTCTGCCTGAAGATGTGGTAATGGATGGCGTGAAAAGCCCAATTAAAGCGGATCCAAACTGGGCGAAAACCACTTTCAACGGTGTACCTGCATTAAAAGAAACGGATACCTTTGATACCTTTATGGAATCCTCTTGGTATTACGCGCGCTACACTTGTCCACAATATCAAAATGGCATGCTTGATGCGGAAGAAGCAAACTATTGGTTACCAGTGGATCAATATATCGGTGGTATTGAACATGCAACAATGCACTTGCTCTACTTCCGTTTCTTCCACAAATTGTTACGCGATGCAGGATTTGTAACCAGTGAGGAACCAGCCGATAAATTATTATGTCAAGGTATGGTGCTTGCAGATGCTTTCTACTACACCAGCCCAACCAACGAGCGTATTTGGGTAAGCCCAACCCAAGTGACCCTTGAGCGTGATGAAAAAGGCAGAATTATTAAAGCCACCGATCCTGAAGGGCGTGAACTAGTCCACAGTGGCATGACCAAAATGTCGAAATCTAAAAATAACGGTATTGACCCACAAGAAATGGTAGAAAAATATGGTGCCGATACTGTTCGTCTCTTTATGATGTTTGCCTCTCCAGCAGAAATGACCTTGGAATGGCAAGAATCTGGCGTAGAAGGTGCGAAACGTTTCTTAGGACGTGTTTGGAATTTGGTATATCAATATCAACAGAATCCAGCAAAAACTAGCCTAGATATCACCGCACTTTCAGCCGCGCAAAAATCGCTTCGTCGTGAAGTACATAAAACAATTGCGAAAGTGAGTGATGATATTGGTCGTCGTCAAACATTTAATACTGCGATTGCAGCAGTAATGGAGTTGATGAATAAACTGACTAAGGCTTCCTTAGAAAGCGATCAAGATCGAGCAGTCATGGCGGAAGCATTAAGTGCAGTTGTTCGTATGCTTTATCCAATTACGCCACATATCTGTTTTGAATTATGGCAAGCTCTTGGCAATGAAAGTGCTATTGATACCGCAGAATGGGTAAAAGCCGACGAAGATGCAATGGTAGAAGACGAAAAACTTATTGTGGTACAAGTAAACGGTAAGGTTCGTGGCAAAGTTACCGTTGCGGCAGATGCAGATGAAGAAACAGTCAAAACGATTGCTTTCGCGGATGAAAATGTGAAGAAATTTGTTGATAATCAACATATTGTCAAAGTGATTTATGTCGCAGGTAAATTATTAAACGTAGTAGTGAAACCATAATACGTGGGGTGTGTGAATTCAAAATTCACGCACCATTTTTTATACGTACGTGAAATATTTACATTTTACACGTCCTACAATTAAAGGTAGTTTTTATGATCAAATCAATCAAGACTTTACTGCTTATCGCAACATTAGCAATTCTTTCTGCTTGCGGTTGGCATTTTCAACAGTCGGTTACTATGCCAAATGAATGGCGAACATTAGCCCTTGAAAGTGATGACCCTTATAATGATTTCACTGTTATTATGCGTCGCAAGTTACAGGAAAATCAGGTTAATATTGTTAATGTAAAACAAAATATTCCCATTTTACGTATTAATAAACAGATTACTTCAGATCAAGTCGCATCTATTTTTAAGCACGGACGTGAAGCAGAAAAACTTTTAATATTGGAAGTTGAAGCCACTTTTCGCCTTGCTAATGGCGAAAGCTATCCAATCAATGCGAAAGTAAACCGTACTTTCTTTGATAATGCACGTGCAGCATTAGCCAAATCAGAAGAACGTGAGGTAATTTGGAATGATATGCGCGAGCAAGTAGCGCGTCAATTAATCGTAAAAATAATTGCGTTACAAAATCAAATAAAAAGCAAATAATGAACCGTATTTTTCCAGAGCAACTAAATTATAATCTTGCTCAAGGTTTAGCTAGAGTTTATCTCTCGCATGGGCAAGATCCTTTATTACTTAGTGAAACTGAGGATACTATTTGTCAAGTGGCAAACCAGCAAGGTTTTGATGAAAAAAATAGCATTCAGGTTGATAGCCAAACTGATTGGGTGCAACTTATAGAATCTTGTCAATCTATGGGGTTATTTTTTAGTAAACAAATACTAAGCTTGAATTTACCTGAAAATTTCACCGCACTTTTGCAGAAAAACCTGCAAGAACTTATATCCGTATTGAATAAAGATGTCTTGCTTATTTTACAGGTAGCAAAATTGACTAAAGCGATTGAAAAGCAAGCGTGGTTTATTGCACTTAATCAATATGAACCAAATGTAATACTGATAAATTGTCAAACACCGACGGTAGAAAACTTGCCACGTTGGGTAAAAAATCGTACTAAAGCAATGGGATTAGATGCCGATAATGAAGCAATTCAACAACTTTGTTATAGTTATGAAAATAACCTGTTCGCTCTTAAACAAGCTCTGCAGCTTTTAGATTTGCTCTATCCTGATCATAAACTTAACTACAATCGTGTCATTAGCGCGGTGGAACAATCCTCAATTTTTACACCATTTCAATGGATTGATGCTTTGCTAGTGGGAAAAGCAAATCGTGCTAAACGTATTTTAAAAGGTTTACAAGCTGAAGATGTGCAACCTGTTATTTTATTACGCACACTACAGCGAGAATTATTTACGTTGCTTGAACTCACAAAACCACAGCAACGTATTATGACAACGGAAAAACTTCCAACTCAACAAATTAAGGCTGAATTTGATCGTCTAAAAATCTGGCAAAATCGCCGACCGCTCTTTTTAAGTGCAATTCAACGTTTAACCTACCAAAAGCTCTACGAAATTATCCAAGAACTCGCCAATATTGAACGCCTTGCTAAACAAGAATTTAGTGATGAAGTGTGGATCAAACTCGCTGATTTATCTGTAAAAATTTGTTTGTAGTCACAAGGCAAATAAAATAGACAATATTGAAATAAGATTTTTGATAAAAAAGAAATTTTTTGCTGGAAAAATGGTCCCCCCTACCGGACTTGAACCAGTGACCAAGCGATTATGAGTCGCCTGCTCTAACCGACTGAGCTAAGGGGGGAGAGTGCGGTAATTATAGAGAAATAATCACTTGAAGTCTATAAAAGAAGGGATGATTGACGAAAAATCAACCATCCCTTTTTACATTATTGAAGCACTGAAATATCAGCTACTTGTAAGAATAACCCTTGTAACGTATTTAAAATCGCTAATCGGTTTTGGCGTAGTGCTGGATCTTCAGCATTTACCATCACGTTATCAAAGAAACTGTCTACTGGCGCACGTAAGTTTGCTAATTTATCCAATACTGCGGTGTAATCGCCTTGTGCGATAAGCGGTTGTACTTCAGTGCGTAATGCCAGTACCGCTTCAGCAAGGGCTTTTTCTGCTGGCTCTACGCAAGCGGTTAAATTGATCTCGCCAATTGCCGCACCTGCTTTCGCTAAGATGTTGCTAACACGTTTATTTGCTGCTGCTAACGCTTCCGCTGAATCTAAAGTACGGAAGTGTGAAACCGCACGCACGCGCGCATCAAAATCAGCAGGGCGAGTTGGACGACGTGCCAATACCGCTTGAATTACATCCACCGCAATGCCTTCATCTTGATACCATGCACGGAAACGACCGAGCATGAAGTCTACTACCTCATCAAGGATTTTTTGTTTTGGAACTAAATCATCACCACGTGTAAAGAATGAAACATAACCTTCTGGGTATTCACTAAATCCACCTCTTGTTTTGGCAATAGGTGCATTACGTAGTCTTTCGTTATCAAGTTCTTTATATAAATCAAATGCTTTGCTAATAATGTCATTCAGATCAAGAGGCAAATTTTTCTCAACGATAATACGTAATGCACCTAATGCCGCACGACGTAATGCAAATGGGTCTGCGCTACCTTTTGGTGCTTGGCCGATGCCGAAGATACCCGTTAAGGTGTCAAATTTATCCGCTAAAGCGACCGCACTTGCCACTAAAGACTTAGGTAATTCATCACCCGCAAAGCGTGGCATATATTGTTCGTTTAACGCCACTGCCACTTCTTCATCTTCACCGTCGTGACGAGCATAATGCATACCCATTACGCCTTGCGTATCAGTGAATTCGAATACCATGTTGGTCATCAAATCACATTTTGACAGTAAACCCGCACGTTTTGCTTTCGCTTCATCTGCGCCGATTTGTTTTGCAATTTCGCCTGCAAGTTGTTCAATGCGGTCAGTTTTGTCTTTCAATGTGCCAAGTTGTTGTTGGAACAACACGGTTTCTAAACGTGGTAAACGATCAACCAGTTTTTGTTTTAAGTCGGTTTTGAAGAAGAATTCCGCATCGGTTAAACGTGGACGAACCACTTTTTCGTTCCCTTCGATAATCGCGGTTGGATCTTCTGGGTTGATGTTCGAGACAAAGATAAAGTGCGGTAATAATCTGCCGTCTTTATCATAAATCGGGAAATATTTTTGGTCTCCTTTCATGGTGTAAACCAAGGCTTCCGCAGGCACCGCTAAGAAGCGTTCTTCAAATTTTGCCGCTAAAACATTTGGATATTCCACCAAGGAAGTGACTTCTTCAAGCAGGCTTTCTTCAATGTCAGCCACGCCACCAAGTGCGGTCGCTTTTGCTTGAGATTTTGCCAAAATTTCTGCTTTACGCTCATTGAAATCTGCCACCACAGAACCTTTATCACGCAATAATTGCGGATATTGGTCTGCATGTTGAATGTCAAATTCTTTCTCGCCTAAGAAGCGGTGACCGCGAATGGTGCGAGCACTTGCCACACCTAAAATTTCGCCTTCGATTAACTCATCACCTAACAACATAGTCACAGTGTGAACTGGGCGGATAAATTGCACGGTTTTATCTGCCCAACGCATTGGTTTTGGAATTGGCAATTTCGCTAACGCATTTGCCACAATATCGTTAAGTAAGTTTTTGGTCGGCTGACCTTTAATTTTTGCACGGTGAACGAGCCATTCGCCTTTATCAGTTGCAATGCGTTCTGCTTGCTCAACAGTAATGCCACAACCACGCGCCCAGCCTTCTGCCGCTTTAGTTGGTTTACCTTCCGCATCAAAGGCGGCTGATACTGCAGGCCCTCGTTTTTCGATTTCTTTGCTCGGTTGTTGGGTTGCTAAGTTCAACACTTTTACGGCTAAACGACGCGGTGCCGCAAACCATTCGATTTTATCGAATGATAAACCTGCTTGATTCAATTCCGCCTCAACGTTATCCGCAAAAGAGGTCGCTAATGTTTTGAGAGCTTTTGGTGGCAGCTCTTCTGTGCCGATTTCTACAAGGAAGTTTTGGGTTGTCATTTTGTTTTCTCTGGTAAGGTGCAACTTGCTGCATTGATTACTTATTTACATTTTATCTATCACATCATTAATATTTTCAATAATATATTCATGATTTTCTAAAATCCAAAGAAGAGATTTAATTCTTGTCTGATTATCATACTTATTAGTTGTGAATTTACCATAAAAGTTACCTTCATTATCAACAATCACTGGCCCACTTGTAGAATACTTATTCCAAGGACTTTCACTGTTATACTTAGAGCCATAAGTTCCGTATTTATTCCAAATACTATCGCTATTATATTTAGAGCCGAATTCACCATATTTATTCCAAATTGATGAGTTATCATGTTTACTACAGTTCAAACAGCCTAAAAATTTATCATGATTATCTCCACCAAAAAGCAAATATGCTGGTGCTGCAAAGGTATTTATTGATAAAAATAATAATGGGGGTAACAAAAATTTCTGTAATGTCATAGCATTTTCCTTAGATTAATATAATTGATTCAATGTGGAGTGAGAATTTTAATAGCTCACACACGATTTAATTGTTTTCTTCGTTTAACTTCTGCCACAAACGCAAGCGTTTGTGGCAGAGGTTAATCCAACCTCATACTCAATCAGTCCTTACATTCTCTAAAAACAAATAAATCTGCTCTACTACCGCTTCAATTTTACGCATGACTTCATCATTGCTAAACCGCATCACTGTAAAACCAAGTGAATTTAATTCTGCATCTCGCAATGCATCTTTTTCCTGATAATCAGGTTTATAGTGCTGACTACCATCTAATTCAATAATCAGCTTTGTCTTTGCACAATAAAAATCAACGATATAACTTAAAAGTGGCTTTTGTCGATTAAATCGAAATCCTAATAATTGATCTCGATTGATGCGTTGCCATAGCTTTCTTTCTGTATCCGTTTGATCCGCTCGCAGTTTCTGCGAATTCAGCTTTAAGTATTTTTCATAGGGTTGCATGAAAACTGCTGTTCTATCTTTCCCAAAACTTAAAAAATTACTTTTAACTTTGATAGGTCTAAAACAACATCGCCATTTGGTAATAACAATGCAGGAATGCCTAAATAGCCATTTGCTTTCGAGTTATCAAATTCTGCACTGCTATCGCGTAAACGAATGAATTGTTTGAGATTAGGTAATGAAGTCATAATTTCTACTTCATCGTAATCCACACCTAAGCGATCCAACTCCGCGACAAATGGTGCGGTATCTGGGCATGTTTCTGCATAAAAAAGAATTGGTTTGTTCATTTTGCTCTCCTAAAGTGCGGTCAAATTTCACCGCACTTTTGTGAATTTGTTTAAGCCTTATTTTTTACAACCAGGGAAACCTAAGGCTTCACGGCTTGCATAATAGGCTTCCGCCACGCCTTTGGTTAAGGCACGAATGCGTAAAATATAGCGTTGGCGTTCGGTTACCGAAATCGCTTTACGTGCATCTAACAAGTTGAAGCTGTGTGCTGCTTTCAAAATACGCTCATAAGCTGGCAATGGTAACGGTTTTTCTAGGGCTAATAACTCTTGTGCATCTTTTTCGTATTGGTCGAAGCAGTAGAATAAGAAATCTGTGTTTGCGTGTTCAAAGTTATAGGTTGATTGCTCAACTTCATTTTGATGGAAAACATCGCCATAAGTGGTTTTGCCTAATGGACCGTCAGACCAAACTAAGTCATACACAGAATCTACGCCTTGAATGTACATGGCTAAACGCTCTAAACCGTAGGTCACTTCGCCTGTTACAGGTTTACATTCTAAGCCGCCCACTTGTTGGAAATAGGTAAATTGGGTCACTTCCATGCCGTTTAACCATACTTCCCAGCCTAAGCCCCATGCGCCTAAGGTTGGGTTTTCCCAGTTATCTTCTACGAAACGAATATCGTTTTTGGTCGGATCGAAGCCAAGCATTTCAAGCGAGCCTAAATACAATTCTTGAATATTATCTGGAGAAGGTTTGATCACTACTTGGAATTGGTAGTAGTGTTGTAAACGGTTTGGGTTTTCGCCATAACGACCGTCCGTCGGGCGGCGTGAAGGTTGCACATAAGCAAATGCCATTGGCTCTGGACCTAATGCGCGCAATGCGGTCATTGGGTGAGAGGTACCTGCGCCCACTTCCATATCAAAAGGTTGTACAATGGTGCAGCCTTGGTTTGCCCAATATTCTTGTAGGGCTAAAATCATACCTTGGAATGTTTTTACGTTAAATTTTGTGTTCATAATCGTTTATCTAATGTAATTAAAAATGTTGGTATTATACTTGAATCCGTAAAACGGATAAAGGCGAAAAAATGCAGTTGAAAATCAGGGTTTATAAACTATATCTAGTAAGTAATTTGGAATATTTAGGTAGATTTTAATCCTTATTTTTAGTATAGTTTTTTTTGATTGATTTAATAGATTTCAATTGTTTAAACCTTTCTATATGATATGCAAGAAAATTCATTTCAACCTAACTAAATTTATTAACTTTACAAGGAGTTTACAATGAGTTCTCAATGTCCTTTTTCGCACTTAACTGCGACAAACTTAACAATGGGTAACGGTGCACCCGTTGCTGATAACCAAAACAGCTTAACAGCTGGTCCACGTGGTCCATTACTTGCACAAGATTTATGGCTTAACGAAAAATTAGCGGATTTCGTGCGTGAAGTGATCCCAGAGCGTCGTATGCACGCTAAAGGTTCTGGTGCATTTGGTACTTTTACTGTAACACACGATATTACTAAATATACTCGTGCAAAAATTTTCAGTGAAGTGGGTAAAAAAACTGAAATGTTCGCACGTTTTACCACCGTTGCAGGCGAACGTGGTGCAGCAGATGCTGAGCGTGATATTCGTGGTTTTGCATTAAAATTCTATACTGAAGAAGGTAACTGGGATTTAGTAGGTAACAATACGCCAGTATTCTTCTTACGTGATCCACGTAAATTCCCAGATTTAAACAAAGCAGTAAAACGCGATCCGCGTACTAATATGCGTTCAGCAACAAATAACTGGGATTTCTGGACATTATTACCAGAAGCATTACACCAAGTAACTGTTGTAATGAGTGATCGTGGTATTCCTGCAAGCTATCGTCATATGCACGGTTTCGGTTCTCACACTTATAGTTTCTGGAACGAAGCGGGCGAACGTTTTTGGGTGAAATTCCACTTCCGTACTCAACAAGGCATTAAAAATTTAACGAATGCTGAAGCCGCAGAAATTATTGCAAATGACCGTGAAAGTCATCAACGTGATTTATATGAAGCGATTGAACGTGGTGATTTTCCTAAATGGACATTATTTGTACAAATTATGCCAGAAGCTGATGCAGAAAAAGTATCTTATCATCCATTTGACTTAACCAAAGTATGGTCAAAAAAAGACTATCCATTAATTGAAGTAGGTGAGTTTGAATTAAACCGTAACCCAGAAAACTTCTTCGCTGATGTAGAACAATCTGCATTTGCACCAAGTAACTTGGTTCCAGGTATCGGCGCAAGCCCTGACAGAATGTTACAAGCTCGTTTATTTAACTATGCGGATGCACAACGCTACCGTTTAGGTGTGAACTTCCGTCAAATTCCAGTAAACCGTCCACGTTGCCCAGTGCATAGCAACCAACGTGATGGTCAAGGTCGTGTAGATGGTAACTACGGCAGCTTGCCACACTACGAGCCAAACAGCTTCAGCCAATGGCAACAACAACCAGACTTTGCTGAACCACCACTTCGTATCAACGGAGATGCTGCACACTGGGATTATCGTAACGATGATAATGATTATTTCAGCCAACCACGTGCATTATTTAACTTAATGAATGCAGAGCAAAAACAAGCATTATTCAACAACACGGCAGCAGCAATGGGCGATGCACCTGATTTCATCAAATATCGCCACATTCGTAACTGTCACTGGTGTGATGCGGCATACGGTGAAGGCGTTGCGAAAGCATTAGGTTTAACCGTTGAAGATGCATTAAAAGCTCGTGATACTGACCCTGCATTAGGTCAAGGTGGATTGTTATAATCTTTTGAGTTTATTATTTTAAATAAATAATAGTAGTAATGAATCTGCACCCAAAAGTTAGACTAAGGTTTAATCAATTTGGGTGCAGATTTTTTAATGAAATATTACTAATTAATTACATAATACGTGAACGATTTTGTAATCGGTCAAAAATTTGAATGTGAAAAATAACCTATAATAGCTTCCATTCTTATGATAAATATTGCATTTGAGTAATAATGATAAATATATATCAAGGTACAAAATAATGAGGTATAAAATGACTATCATTACCCGTCACTGCAGTAAAATCTTCGCGTAATCCCATACCGCAAGCCACATCCCCCACAACCCAAGAACCGATAATTGGATACATTCCATCAAAACTCGGTAATTCAAATTTTTGTTGATAAACATAACCTGAATTGCCATAAAACGTAGAGTATTCGCTTCCTTTCGCTGCAAATTCTACGCCATTGTTTTTTTCGTAATAGAAGACATTAGCACCTTCTCGACCTAACAATGGTTTTTTAACCCACATTGATAAATCTTTTGGTAATTCGAAGGGCGTAAAATAAGCTGGCAATAAATTCGGATGATTAGGATAACGTGCCCAAAGTTTTGCCAATAGTGCTTTATTACTTAACAACATTTTCCACGCAGGCTCAATAAATCGTGTTTCAGCCGTTGTAATATGGCGAGCAAACTCAGCGTGGCTTAGCCATTCCAGCGGATACAATTTAAATAACATTTCAATAGGCTGATCATTTAAATCTACAAATTTTTTTGTTTCGCTGTTATAGCCAATATCTTCCACCGCTAATTGATGAATATTCCAACCCGCGTTATAAGCCACATCAGCTAAATAATCCACATTGCCCCAATCTTCACGACCAGCATCCTGCATGGCACTCAAATGGAAATCTGTTTTTCCACTTTGTTGTTTCAAAAATTGGAAATGTTTAATTAATTCTTCATGAATCCAGTTGAACTGATCACGATGTTTCAAGCCCTCAATTTGCTCCAACCACTGCCATTGAACAACCGCTGCCTCCAACAAAGATGTTGGTGTATCGGCGTTATATTCAAACATTTTTAGGTTGTCGCCATCATAGCCAAAATCAAAGCGTCCATATAAATAAGGATCTTGATTACGCCAAGAGCTTTCAATAATCTGTTTTTGCAACTCCGTAAAACGATAATTTTCATAATCGCCTTTTTTAATTTCATCCGCCGCAAAATCTAAACACATTGAATGCAATTCATTAGTGGTATCCTCAATGCGATCAATTTCCGCTAAGGTAAATTCATAGGCGACATTATCAGACCAATAATGAGATCCATCACTGGAAGGCAAGTTATAATAATCAAATCCAACATTAAGTAGCTGTTGAACCATATCTGGTCGAGTAGGAAACCCTGTTACACGCTTCATTTATCCCCCACTGCTACGATGAGTATTATTTGGGCTACTAAAACCACCACGAGATACAGGTTTACTATTCATGCTTCCTGCATTTCCTTTCACGAGCATTGGTTTTCCAACAGAACGATTCGTTTGAGGTTGCACCACTTGCCCTGTTGGTGTGGTGACCGCTCGATTTCCAGGATGATAACTTGGGCCAAGGAAATTACTAATTGCACGAGCCACCATATACCCCATAACGCCACCAGCAATCGCAGCCCCTAAAGAAGGATCGTTACTTTCAGCTTTTGCAGTCGATTCGGTATTGTTCTCGCTTTGATTAGCTTGTGCATTATTTTCAGCTGGATTTTTTACCGCACTTTCTGCATTACCGTTATCACGAATATTTAAACCAAGCCCCTGCTGTGGTGTAGTTTCAGTTTTCTGAGTACTTTCAGTATTTTTATCTGCCTCACAAAGCTCAATTTTTTTCCAATCCGCTAAACAATCGTCTAAAGATTGATACACATCACGTTGTACTTGTTCTTCTGAACAGCCTCCTAATAAGGCCACAATAGATAAACTAACTAAAATCTGATTTTTCTTTTTCATTGTTCTCAATTTTTATCGAATGGTTTTCACGCCTAGCCATTGCTCGGCCTGTTTATTAGTAATTTCTTCACGAGTCCACATGCTCATTAAATCTGGTTGTGGATATTTATTGCTGTTATAGCCGACTAAACGAGCAAAATCAAATACGGCATGAGGATAGCCATTAATAAGCAACAATGCTAAATAACCACTCTCATCCCAACAAATTTCAAGTTTGCGTGCCTCATGATGATTAGAGGTTGAATCAACATTATACACGTGCAACATATCAACTATCGGTTGGGCATTTTGACGCATATCAAGTGCATAAAAATAGCCTGTTTCGCCGTCATCTTCAAACATTACGGCAAAATGCTCAAATACCGTAGAATGCGTTCCTACTTGCTTTGGCGTTCCTAAAAAGAGTTCGTCCTCTAAAGTTAAATGTAACATTCCCTTTCCTTTAAATATTAGATATAAAAACACCGCACTTTTATACAAAGTGCGGTGAGATTTTACAGTAAATTCAGCGTGAATTACGCTTGACCTTTAACTGCTTTTAAGCCTGGGAATGCAGCTGGAGTACCTGCACGTTCTAATGCTTCTTCGATACGAATTAATTGGTTGTATTTCGCAATACGGTCAGAACGGCTCATAGAACCAGTTTTGATTTGACCTGCTGCTGTACCAACCGCTAAATCAGCGATAGTTGCATCTTCAGTTTCGCCTGAACGGTGAGAGATAACCGCAGTGTAACCTGCATCTTTAGCCATTTTGATTGCTGCTAAAGTTTCAGTTAAAGAACCGATTTGGTTGAATTTGATTAAGATAGAGTTTGCGATACCTTTTTCGATACCTTCTTTTAAGATTTTGGTGTTAGTTACGAATAAGTCGTCGCCCACTAATTGAACGCGGTCGCCTAACACTTTAGTTTGGTATGCAAAACCTTCCCAGTCAGATTCATCTTGACCATCTTCGATAGACACGATTGGGTATTGTTTAGTTAATTCTTCAAGATAATGTGTGAACTCTTGAGAAGTGAATGAACGGCCTTCGCCTTTCATTTCGTATTTGCCAGTTTCTTTGTTGTAGAACTCAGAAGATGCGCAGTCCATCGCTAAAGTAACGTCTTTACCTAATACATAACCTGCTTTTTCAACTGCTTCTTTGATACATGCTAAAGCATCTGCGTTAGATGCTAAGTTAGGTGCGAAACCCCCTTCGTCACCAACTGCTGTGCTCATGCCTTTAGCTTTTAATACTTTAGCAAGGTTGTGGAATACTTCAGCACCGATACGAAGTGCTTCACGTAATGTTTTCGCACCAACTGGTTGAATCATAAATTCTTGGATATCCACGTTGTTATCTGCGTGCTCACCACCGTTGATGATGTTCATCATTGGTAATGGCATAGAGTAAACACCAGGTGTGCTGTTCAATTCTGCAATGTAAGCGTAAAGTGGTAAACCTTTAGATGCTGCTGCTGCTTTTGCGTTTGCTAAAGATACCGCTAAGATTGCATTTGCACCAAAGTTAGATTTGTTTTCAGTACCATCTAAATCGATCATAATTTGGTCGATTTCAGCTTGGTTTGTTGCATCTTTACCAACGATGGCTTGTGCGATTTCGTTGTTCACTGCAGACACGGCTTTTAATACGCCTTTACCTAAGAAACGAGATTTGTCGCCGTCACGTAATTCTAATGCTTCACGAGAACCAGTTGATGCACCAGATGGAGCCGCAGCTAAACCAACAAAACCACCTTCAAGATGAACTTCAGCTTCAACAGTTGGGTTACCGCGTGAGTCGATGATTTCGCGACCAATCACTTTAACGATTTTTGCCATTTTTATTTTCCTCAATTAAGTTAATTAAAACGGGTTAAGCGAGCCTAAAACAGGCGATATGATAAAGCTATTTTGAGATTTTGTCTTGTAAAAAATGCGTATGCTTTGATCTTTATCTATTTATTGTCTTGAGATATTCGTTGCACAAGCATAAGCTGAACTCCACGCCCATTGAAAGTTGTAACCGCCTAGCCAGCCTGTTATATCTAGCACTTCCCCAATAAAATACAAACCTTGTACAAGGTTACTTTCCATTGTTTTAGAAGAAATCATTTTGGTGTCCACACCGCCCATTGTCACTTCAGCCGTGCGATAGCCTTCTGTGCCATTTGGAGTAAATTCCCAGTGATGAATAAAATCCACCAGATTTTTTACCCGCACTTTGCTGATGTTAGCGCTAACTTCATCTTGCACAATGCCTTGTTCAATCCAAAGTTCGACCAATTTTTTCGGCAATAATCGAACCAAGATGGTTTTCAACATTTGTTTTGGTGAATGTTGTTTTGCTTGATTAATTTCCTCTTCCACATTGTGGTTCGGTAATAAATCGATTTCCACTGACTCAGTGGGCTGCCAATAATTAGAAATTTGTAACACCGCAGGGCCTGAAATACCACGATGAGTAAACAAAAGCTGGTTGTAAAAAGATTTTCCGCACAGTGCCGTGATAGTGACAGGCAAGCTAATACCTGAAAGTGCGGTTAAAAATTTATCTGTTTCTCGATAAGTAAAAGGCACTAAACTCGCACGAGGCGGAATAACAGGAATGCCAAATTGTTCCGCAATTTGATAACCAAATGGCGTTGCGCCAAGCCCAGGCATAGAAAGCCCACCTGTCGCAACAATCAAATTTTTACATTGCCATTGGGTTGAATTTACCTGTAAAACAAACCGCACTTTTTCATCATTTTGAATCCGTTCAACTTGAGAAACTTCGCTACGCAATAAAATCTTAGCACCATATTTATCGCATTCAGATTTCAGCATTTCAACGATTTGTTCTGCACCCTCATCGCAAAATAATTGCCCCAATTCCTTTTCGTGATAAGTAATCCCTTGCTCCGCCACTAAAGAAATAAAATCCCAGTTGGTATAACGAGCTAGTGCCGATTTGACGAAATGAGGATTTTGCGAAAGATAATGAGCTGGCGTAACCTCTAAATTGGTGAAATTACAAAACCCACCGCCCGACATCAAAATCTTACGTCCGATTTTTTTGCCGTTGTCGAAAACTGTTACCGACTTGCCTAGCTTAGCCAATTGTGCGGCACAAAATAATCCTGCCGCACCCGCACCAATAATAATATTTTCAGAATATTGGCTCACGGATTTTGTCCTTTTTCACCACGTTGTAAAAAATCCAACATCTTCATTCGTTGAATAACTGAACGACGATCCACTGCCGCATTACCTGAATCTAATAACTGCTGTAAATACATACCGGCTTGTTGATATTGGCGATTTTCTAAGGCAATTGTCGCCAACAAAGAAAGACTAGATACTTCATTTTTATCTTTTGCCAAAGCTTCATTCAAAAGTTGCTCGACTTTTGGGGTCACTTGCTGACCTGCTTGATAATAAAGTGCGGTGGCTGCCAAGCCTAAAATATTAGGTTTACTTCCCGACAATTTTTCCGCATTAGAATAAGCCACAAGCGCGCTATCAAATTCATTATTCTGCACATAGGCTTCCCCAAGTTGAAGCCAAGTTTCCGCATTATTCGGATCAGTTCGCAGTTTATTTTGGAGCTTCTCAATCACATTTTCATTTTTGTGTTCATCATTCATTTCAACATTTTGATTATGTTGCTCAATCATCGATTGCTCGCCTTGTTGAACACGACTAAAACGATCAAGGGAAAAATAATAAGTAGCTGGAATAGCGATGAGTAAAGTAAAAAGCACAAAATAAATTTTGCTATTCACTTTTCCCTTAGAAAGTTTACTTGGCTCCCCTTGCTTGCGGGGGGAGCTGCCAAAGGTTGAGGGGAGGGAAATTATTTCATCATTCTCTAGTTGTTGTGCAACCACTTTTTCTGAAAACTGTTTTTTCCTATTTGAGAAATAAAGCAATACTGCAGCTAGAATTAAAAGGGCGACTGGCAATAACCATAACAACGCCGTATTCCATTTGAATGGCGGTTTGTAATTCACAAAATCACCAAATCTAGCCGTCATTTTATCGATAATTTGCTGATTGCTTTTGCCCTCATCCACCATTTTGTACACTTCAAGACGCAAGTCATAAGCAATTGGAGAATTAGATTCCACCAAATTTTGGTTTTGACATTGTGGGCAGCGTAAAGATTTTGCCAACTCTACGGCACGAGTACGATCATCTTGATTTTGGAATTGATAGGTATCCACCATTTCCGCTTGAGTAAACAAGGAAAATGCGAATAAAAGTGCGGTTGCAAAAACAAATGTTTTTTGAACTCGAGTAAAAATATCTAATAGGCTTTTCATTTATTCTTCAATGCTTCAATTTTTGGCAAAAATACCGTTTGCCAAGTTTCTTTATCCAATAAACCAGAATGGCGATAACGAATCACACCATTTTCATCCACAAGATAAGTTTCTGGCGCACCATCCACGCCTAATTTGAGGGCAAGTTCTCCCTGACTATCATCAATAGTTAAGATGAACGGATTGCCCATTCTCTTAAGTATTTCAATACCATTTTGCGGATTGTCGCGATAATCTACACCCACAATAGGCAACGTTTTTGCAATCTCAATTAACAACGGATGTTCTTCTTTGCAATAACCACACCAACTGCCCCACACATTTAATAAAAATGGCTGTTTAGGAAAATCTTTCGGGCTTACGATTTGTGATGGATCATGTAAATTAGCCTGATAAAACTCTGGAACGGGTTTATCAATTAAAGCCGACGCAATTTTTTTCGGATCTTGATTTAACCCAGCAATTAATAATACACACACGCCTAAAAGCACAAAGAGCGGTGCAAAAAAGAGAAGTTTTTTGTTCATTATTTTTCCTGTTTTCTGCGTAATCCGAAGACGCTAAAAAGTGCGCCAAAGGCCATTAAAATACCGCCCGCCCAAAGCCAACGAATCAGTGGTTTATAATGTAAGCGGAAAGTAAATTCCCCTTTGCCGAGAGAATCGCCCATCACAATATATAAATCGCCCCAAAAACCGCCATTAAGCCCCACTTCACTCATTGTCATTGTACGAACATCGTAATAACGGCGTTCGGGGATAATTTCTGCATAAGGTTTACCATTTTCAGTTACGTCAAAAAAGGCGACTTCTGCCGTAAAGTTTGGTCCGATTTCATTAGAAAATTGGCGATAGTGAAATTCATATTGTCCCAGCGTTTGACTTTGTTGCGGTGCTAAACGCACACCAATTTCACTGCCAAAATAACCACTCATTACCGCACCAATAGTTACAATCGCCACGCCACAATGCGCTAAAATCATACCAAATTGAGACAAACGAATTTGTCGCCAATTTTGCCATAAAGTGACCAACAAAAGCCAAATCGCAAGAGTTAATAACACAAAAGCGAAAGCGTGAAAATTCAACGCAGAATTATGGCGTAGCTGTTGCCAAATCATTAGGCCTGCAAGAATTAAAGACGGAATAAGCAACCACCCACAACGTATCAATAATGTGCGATCAAATTGCCCCTTACGTATGCTAAGCACAATTACCATTAGGATTAAAATCGCCGTAATAATGGGGAAGAAAATACTATTAAAATAAGGACTTCCCACCGAAATTGAGCCCCAATTCATCGCTTGGAATAACATCGGGTAAAAGGTACCTAAAAAGGTAGAAACCGTCGCAATGGTCAGCAAAATATTCAGTAATAAAATGCCACCCGATTTAGAAATGAACTGAAATTTCACCGCACTTTCTGATGAACTTCCCGCTCGTAAAGCGAATAAACCAAAGGCTAACGCTGTCAAAACAAAGAAAATTAATAACAACACATAACCGCGCGTGTTATCCAATGCAAAGGCGTGCACAGAAGTGAGCGCGCCAGAACGAACAATAAACGTGCCTAATACGCTAAAGGCAAAAGCAAGCAGAGAAAAAAGCGTTGTCCAATAACTAAATACGCCTTGTTTTTCCGTCGCCATTAAACTGTGTAATAACGCTAACCCAAGCAACCAAGGCATTAAAGACGCATTTTCTACGGGATCCCAGAACCACCAACCGCCCCAGCCAAGTTCGTAATATGCCCACCAAGCACCAAGCACAATGCCAATGGTTAAAAACAACCAAGAAACCAACACCCATCCACGCATTGAGCGGGCAATTTGTCGTGCAGATTGGTTATAAATCAACGCACTCAAACTCATTGCAAAATTTACCGCAAAGCCCACATAGCCAACATATAATAAAGGCGGATGGAAAATTAATCCCACATCTTGCAACATTGGATTGAGATCGCGCCCTTCTGCGGGAGCAGGGAAAATGCGTCCAAATGGATTGGAATAAAATAAAATAAACACCGCAAAACCAAAGCAAATCAATCCCAATAAAGATAAAGATTGAGCGGAAAAAGTGCGGTCATTTTTTCGATTAAAAAAAGCAAAAGCAGCAAGCCATAAACTCAATGAAAATAACCAAAACAACATTGAACCTTCATGTCCTCCCCAAGTGGCAGCCACTTTAAAAAATGTAGGTAATTGAGAGTTGGAATGTGCCGCTACATATTCAAGGGTGAAATCATCCACCGCAAAAGAATAAGTAAGCAAACCAATTGAGAACGTCGTCGCAAGGGTAAAAATATAACTAAGCGGCCAAGCAGCATTAATTAAAGTCGAATTTTTTTTGAACAACCCAAATTGAGGCACTAACGCAAGAAAAAACGCGCTAGCTGTTGCGAGTAAAAGAAGGAAAAAGCCAAGTTCTGGAAGCATAATGTCGTCGTTTTTTTCGTTGATGTGCAGATAAAGTCGCTAATCAAGTATGTTTCATTAATAAAATTAAAAATAGCACCTTGATAGGTGCTATTGTGCTTATAAAAATTAATGATTAAATTCAGCACCTAAACAAGGGCGAATTTTATTTAACATTTCTTTAATTACGCGTGATGGTGCAGCAATGATATTGCCACTGCGTAAGTAGCCGTTACCAGCATCAAAATCGCAAACTAAACCACCTGCTTCACGCACGATTAAATCGCCAGCAGCACAATCCCATGCTTTTAAGCCCATTTCAAAATAACCATCAATACGGTTTGACGCCACATAGCATAAATCTAATGCGGCAGAACCCGTACGACGGAAATCAGCGGCATCTTCAATTAAGGCATTCATCATTGCAAATTGAGCTGGCATTAATTTTGGTTGTTTGAATGGAAAACCAGTGGCTAAAATTGAACCTTGAAGTTCACGTTTACTATCTACACGTAAACGTACTTCATTTAATTTTGCACCTTCGCCACGCACAGCAGTAAATAATTCATTGCGGATTGGATCGTAAACAACCCCGACTTCAGTGCGATTTTTTACACGAACTGCGATAGACACAGAAAAGTGGGGAAGCCCTGTCATAAAATTACGAGTACCATCTAGCGGATCAATAATCCATTGTACATCGCTATCTTTGCCTTCTTTGCCTTCAATTGCGCCTGTTTCTTCCGTAATAATTGTGTGATCAGGATAAGATTTACGAATAATTTCAATGATTTCTGCTTCTGCCGCTTTATCAACGTTTGTTACATAATCATTAATACCTTTTTGTGTGCTTTCGATAGCATCACGGCGTTCATAATTTTTAGCAATCACATTACCCGCTTTTCGTGCCGCACGAATAGCGATATTTAACATTGGATTCATATTTCCACCAGATTTTAAAGAACAGAAAAATTCCGCACCATTATAGCGAGATTTGCCAAAATAACCAGTTGAAAATCATAAAACAATGGTTTTTATAGATTTTCAGAAAAACTTTGCGATATAGATCGCAAAAATCACATCAAGTGATTTTTCTACCCATTATTTATGGTTAAAGTGCGGTAGAAAATTGGAGCGTTTTATGCAGAAAGGTGTGACATTAGTGGAATTATTGATTGGATTAGCAATCATCAGCATTGTGCTGAGTTTTGTCGTGCCATTATGGCAAACCGATTCACCTAAAACGATTTTAGCCAAAGAGCAACATCGCTTGTATTTATTTCTACGACAAATTCAGGTTCGTGCAGAAAATTCATCGGAAGTGTGGTTTTTACTTATCAATCGGAACCTTGCGACACAACAATGGTGCTTAACGGCACAAGTAAAAAATAACCAAACTTGTGATTGTTTAAATCCGATAAATTGCCCGAAAGAGGTTTATGCGCATTTTTACTATCCTTATTTTCCTAATAAAACGATGATTCAAAGCCATCATATTTATCCAAAAGAAATCACGAGATTTGATGGCATTCGTAATACTATCGTTACTCGTTGCTTTATTTTGCAAGCAGAAAATGAACGTACGTTATTTTTATTTTTCAATGTTGGCAGTATTCGTTTAAAAACCAATCAATTTGATAGTGCTTGTAATTAATGATGAAAACATTATTAAAAGGGCAAACCCTATTAGCACTGATGATTTCACTGGCTTTGTCTTCTTTATTGCTGCTAAGCATTTCGCATTTTTATGTGCAAATACAAACACAAAACCAACAAATGTTATTACATTTAAAATTACAAGCTGAATTACAACGAATATTACAGTTAATAGGCAAAGATCTTCGCCGATTAGGATTTCGAGCATTAAATGCAAAACTGACGGAAAGCAATTTATTTTTATTTGAATTAGATGAACAAGGCACAGCCATTTTTATTAGCCAAGAAGATAATGCGCCACCTAATAGCTGCGTGTTGTTCTTTTATGATTTAAATAAAAATGGGTGTATTGGTAAAGGTTCGCCGAAAACCTGTATGAAAAATGGGAAAAATACATCTAAAAGTAGTACTGAAGAATTATTTGGCTATAAAGTGAGTAACAAAATGATAAAAACCAAACTGACTTATCAAAGTGTTATTCCTACTAATTGCACGGCAGAAACGTGTAAACGTGCTTTTCAACAAACCGCTTGCAACGCTGGGGGAGGTTGGGCAGATTTATTAGATAACAACGAATATGAAATTACTAGGCTACAATTTAATTGGTTAATTGAAGGCAAAGGATTAGAAATCAAGTTAAAAGGAAATTTAAAACAAACCCCAAATATCAGTTATGAAACCTCCCTTGTCGTTGCTCTTTGGAATCAAAAACAATGACAATACAAAAAGGTATTATTACGCTGACTATTCTGATTTTTATTTCAGGCTTATTAAGCGTAATCTTATTGTTAGATGATAGCAATTTAAGTTTTTTTCGGGCGCAACAAAATCAACGAAAACTGTATGTGGAAAGAACATTACAATTACAAAGAATAACAGCCTTGAAAAAACAAACTGCCTGCCTTGATTTATCATTAAATAATGATGAAAGTGTAAAGCAAATCAGCATTACGCTTGATGGTGCCACAGATTCAATTCAATATTTTCTTTGGTGTGAAAGAATGAGCCTATTTAAAAAATCGCCTAAAAAGGGAGATAATCAAGGCGCATTGAAAGATTTTGTGAGTGGCGAAAAACTTGCCTATTTTCGACCGCACTTTTCTTCTCCGCCCAGAATTTTAAACGCGAATAAAACGCCTAAACTTTATTGGTTTTCAGATTCACAAGCAGAGGTTGAAATTAATGGCACGGTGTCTGCCGTATTAATTGCAGAGGGCGATTTAAAATTGACTGGCAAAGGGAGGATTAGTGGCGCAGTGATTACCAACGGGAATTTAACTTTAGATGGCGTAACTTTAGCTTATGGGAAAAAGACGGTGGTCGCTTTAGTGCAACAATATAGTCAGTGGAAGTTAGCAGAAAAAAGTTGGAGTGATTTTAATGTTCAGGATGAATAAAGGAATGTCTCTTATTACATTGTTATTTTCTTTAGCTTTATTTAGCGTTTTATTTCTTGTTTTTAATCAATGGACGGCAGAACAGCGAAAAAGTGCGGTAAAAATTTATCAAGATTTTCAGGCAACACAAATTGCAGAGAATCAAGCTCAACGCCAATTTTTAGGGTTAGCTTGTGAACAATTGATACAACAAAATGGCTTAACTTTTCGTATTCGATGTGAAAATGAACGCATTATTGTGCGTTATCCTACGAGTGAAATTTTGATAAAAACTCAGTAAAATGGCGTTGTTTTTTCTAGGTTAAATCATCAAAAGGTCGCCATTGTGTTCATTATTTATTATTCCAATCAGCTTGAAAAACAAAAAGAAATTCTTTCTTCTTTATTCAAATCTTTACCACCTGAAGATCCTTTTCAACAAGATATTATTTTGGTGCAAAGCCCTAATATGGCACAATGGCTACAAATTGAACTCGCCAAAGAAACAGGCATTTCAGCGAACCTAAAATTTCCTATGCCAGCAAGTTTTATTTGGCAGCTTTATGCTCAAAATTTACCCGCAACGGCATTGGAAAACCCTTTTGATAAAGATTCAATGATGTGGCGTTTAATACGCTTAATCCCGACTTTTCTCGAGAAAGAAAATTTTTTGCCTTTACGAAATTATTTAGCATCTTCGCCACATTCTGAACAATACAAACTTTATCAACTTAGCAGTAAAATAGCCGACTTATTTGACCAATATTTAGTTTACCGAGCTGAATGGATTTTTGCTTGGGAAAAAGGCGAAGATGAACAAATCACTGCGCAAATACGAAAGCAACAACCTAACCTAAACGATACGTTGTTTGAGCAAATTCAAGGCAATATAAAATGGCAAGGGGAGCTATGGCGTGCGTTGGTCGTCGATGTTAAATCAGATGTTGATGATGCTACACATCGAGCGGCTTTGCATAATCAGTTCTTAGCCTTGCTTGCGGATAAAAAAGCACCGAAAAAATTACCTTCACGCATATTTATTTTTGGTATTCCAGCGCTTCCAACTGCTTATCTCAATATTTTGCAAGCGATATCCTCTGAAGTGGATATTCATTTATTTTTTAATAATCCTTGCCAAGAATATTGGGGGGATATTAGTGATCTACGCCTTGATTATTTGCGTTCTCGTCAGCGTTATCAATTCAATAAACAAAATGAAAATCAACCGCTCTTTTCTGAGGAACAACTTTCTCAACTAGAAAACGCTCAGTTTGACGTCACTTATCAAAATGAAAACCTTCAAGTAGGCAATCCATTGCTGGCGGCTTGGGGGAAAATGGGACGAGATTTTCTCTATACCTTAGTGCGAGATGAAGAACATATTCCAACTTATCCCGTCAATGCTTATCAAGAAATTAAATCGAACAGTTTACTTGGACAATTGCAATCTCAAATTCTGCATTTAGAAAATAAACCGTTAAATATCGCAAAAAATGACCGCACTTTAACTCTACATTCTTGCCACAGTGCTATGCGGGAAGTGGAAGTCTTGCACGATTATTTACTCGATTTATTCAATCAAGATCCTAACCTTACGCCAAAAGATGTAGTTGTTATGGTGGCAGATATAAATCAATACACGCCTTATATTCAGGCCGTTTTCGGGCAAAAAAATAGAAATGCTCCACAAATTCCATTTTCACTTTCAGATAATAAACTTTCAGAAAGCGATGTGTTGGTCTCAAGTTACTTAACTTTATTACGCTTAAAAGAAAGCAATTTTAGTGCGGAAGATGTGTTAGCGTTGTTGGATATTCCTGCGACGCGAGAACGATTTAATATTTCTCTTGCTGATTTACCATTAGTGCGAGAATGGGTGGCGGATTCAGGGATTCGTTTCGGTTTGCAAAAAAATCAAGATGGCATCAATTTTAATTCTTGGCAAGCTGGATTAGAAAGAATGATTTTAGGCTATGCGATGCGTGAAGAGCAGGGTATTTGGCAAGATAGTTTGGGGTTAAACAGCAGCTATGGCTTAAAAGGTGAACTTGCTGGAAATTTATCGTACTTTTTCACCGCACTTTCCTTGCTGCATGAAACCCTGCAACAAGCACATTCCATCGAAAAATGGCAAGAAATTTTAACCGCACTTTTATCAGATTTCTTCGTACAAAATGAAGACACTAGCGACACGATTTTCTATATTCAAGAGAAAATTAATGAATTAGCTGAGCATCTAAAAATGCTCCATTTTACTGAAAAATTACAAGCAGATGTGATTGCCGATGTCATCACAATGAAATTGGAAGATGCACCAAATAGCCTCAAATTCCTTGCAGGGAAAGTAAACTTCTGCACCTTATTACCAATGCGTTCAGTGCCATTCAAAGTGGTTTGTTTACTTGGAATGAATGATGCCGATTACCCAAGAACACAAACACCAAACAGTTTTGACTTAATGCAATATCATTATCAAAAAGGCGACCGTGTTCGCCGTGATGATGATCGTTATTTGTTCTTAGAGGCCTTATTAGCCGCACGTAATTATTGCTATATCAGCTATATTGGGCGTTCCATTACCGATAATCAACCGAAAGAACCCTCCGTATTGGTAAGCCAACTCGTGGATTATATTAATCAAGGGCAAAAGGAAAATGTCCTTACTGTCATTGAACATCCAATGACCGCATTTAGCCCAGATAATTTCAAATATAACGAGAAATTTACCCGCTCTTTTGCGACAAAATGGTTGCCAATGGCTCAATTTGACGCAAGTGCAAGTAATTCGGAATTTGCCGTCACTATGACAGAAAACCCAGAAAAAATCGAAGAAGTTGAACTGGATTCTTTAGTCAGCTTTGTGGAAAATCCAGTGAAATTTTTCTTTGAAAAACAACTTGGTGTTTATTTCCGCGATAAAGATGAACGCATTGCTGACAGTGAAAACTTCACTTTAAGTGGGTTAGATAATTATTCTCTCAATAATGACTTAATTTACCTTGATGAACAAAATTTTGCTGATTATTTTAGACAAGCAGAAGTAAAAGGCGTGTTACCGCGCGCAGAGTTTGGAAAGGTTTATGCTGAAAATATTCGCGATAATGTTTTAGAATTTAAAGAGAAAATAGCCGATCTTGGCGAGCCTAAACAGGCTTCTATAGATTTTAATATTGCCGTAGATTGGCAAAACGAAAATCAAAAAATCCGTTTATTTGGTTATATGGAGGCTTTATTTGGCGATAATTCACAAGTCATTCACTGGCATTTTGCGAAATACAAAGATCGTTATTGTATTCGTCCTTGGATTTATTATTTAATTCAATGTGTTACACAAGAAAATGCGGTACCAGCAAAATTAATTACGCAAGATAAGGTTCTCGAATTACCGCCTATTGAGCGTGAAGTTGCGCTTGCTCAATTACAAATTTACGTAAAAGATTATTTACAAAGCCAAATAGAAATACAATTGGTGCCAACAGTAAGAAATATAAGTGATTTTATTGTAAGTGATGAAAATTCCGTTTCTGAAAAACTTCAGGAATTAACTGAAAGTAATGGTTTCGGGTCAAAAGCCGATCCATATTGGTCACGAGTATTAGCGCAGACCTCAAGATTTAAACAACCTGAAAATATTGCGAAATTATTAAAACAAACAAAAGCTTGGTTTGGCTTATTATTCGCACAAAAGAAGACAAGAAAGGCACAAAGCTAATCGTCAAATAACCTATTTTTTAGTAGAATAACACCCTTTTATGGAGAATTATCTATGCACTGTCCATTTTGTGATACAGAAGAAACTAAAGTCATTGATAGCCGTTTAGTATCTGATGGTTATCAAGTTCGCCGCCGCCGTGAGTGCGGTCATTGTCACGAACGTTTTACTACTTTTGAAATGGCAGAATTAATCATACCGAAAATTATCAAAACTGATGGTACACGTGAGCCATTCAATGAAGATAAATTGCGCAGCGGTATTCAACACGCCTTAGAAAAACGTCCTGTAAGTGCAGATGATGTAGAAAAAGCAATTAATCACATAATTCTTCAACTGCGTGCAACTGGAGAACGTGAAGTGCCAAGTAAGTTAGTGGGTAAACTTGCGATGAATGAATTAAAAAAACTCGATAAAGTGGCTTATATTCGTTTTGCATCAGTCTATTTAAGTTTTGATGATATTGATCAATTCACTATCGAAATTGAAAAATTAAAGGATTAATTATGCTTGAATTCTCCTCACAAGATTGCGTATTTATGCAACGTGCCTTAGATTTAGCCGCCAAAGGTCAATATACCACTACACCGAACCCATCGGTGGGATGCGTATTGGTTAAAAATGGTGAAATTGTGGGGGAGGGCTTTCATTTTAAGGCAGGACAACCTCATGCTGAACGCGTTGCTTTAGCTCAAGCTGGTGAAAATGCTAAAGGAGCAACCGCTTACGTCACCTTAGAGCCTTGTTCTCACTATGGGAGAACACCACCTTGTGCATTAGGATTAATTGAGGCGGGCGTAGTGAAAGTCATTGCGGCTATGCAAGATCCGAATCCTCAAGTCGCAGGAAAAGGTTTGAAAATGTTGTCTGATGCTGGTATCGAAAGTGCAGTGAATCTATTAAACGATCAAGCGGAAAAAATAAATAAAGGCTTTTTAAAACGAATGCGTCAAGGTATGCCTTTTGTTCAACTAAAACTTGCCATGAGTTTAGATGGACGAACTGCAATGGCAAGTGGAGAAAGTAAATGGATTACGGGCCCAGATGCTCGTTCGGACGTACAAAAAATGCGAGCAAAATCATCCGCACTTTTATCTACTTCTGCGACAGTACTTGCAGATGATCCAAGCCTTAATGTACGCTGGGACGAATTTCCTGAAAATCTTAAAACAGAATATAAAAAAGAATGGCTTCGCCAGCCTGTGCGAGTCATTTTAGATTCACAACATCGCATTCAGCCGACTCATAAACTTTTTTTAACCCATTCTCCCGTTTGGTTAGTCTCTAGTGAAACACGAGATTTAACAGGCTTTCCTGATTTTTGTGAACAAATTATTCTTCCGAAAGAAAATTTACTAAAAGAATTAATGCGAGAGCTGGGAAAACGACAAATCAATACCCTTTGGGTAGAAGCTGGAGCAAATTTAGCGGGCAGTTTAATTGATGCGAAATTAGTGGATGAATTGATTATTTACATTGCGCCAAAATTACTTGGAGACAATGCTCGTGGTCTATGCCAATTACCGAATTTAACTAAACTTGCCGATGCACCATTATGGCAACTCAATGAATTAGAACAAATCGGTGACGATATAAAATTAACTTACACACCGAAAGGAGTCTAAATGCTTAAAAAACTTTTCCATTCCGCACTTTGGGGCTTGGCTGCTGCGGGCGTGATTTTGTTTGCGGTTCCAAGACTGAATAACAGCAATATCTTCACTTCAGACGATATTATATCGTTCAAAAATGCCGTGCGTATTGCCTCTCCAGCAGTAGTGAATGTTTATAACCGCTCTTTTTCTTCCGCCAGCATTAATGATAATGATCAGCTACAAGTGAATAACTTAGGTTCTGGTGTGATTATGAGTAAAGATGGCTATATTCTGACGAATAAACACGTCATCCAAAATGCAGATCAAATTGTAGTAGCGTTGCAAAACGGAAATATTTTTGAGGCCAGTCTTGTTGGTTCAGATGATCTCACTGATCTCGCTGTTCTTAAAATTCGTGCAGATAATCTTTCAACTATTCCACAAAATTCAGCGCGTCAAGCTCACGTCGGCGATGTGGTATTAGCAATCGGTAATCCCTACAACTTAGGACAAAGCGTGTCTCAAGGAATCATTAGCGCAATCGGTCGTAATGCGGTAGGCGATTCGGTGGGCAGACAAAATTTTATTCAAACTGATGCTTCAATTAACCGCGGCAACTCAGGTGGCGCATTAATTAATTCTGCTGGGGAATTGGTTGGAATTAGCACGCTAAGTATTGGCAAAACCGCCAATGAAATCGCAGAAGGACTAAATTTTGCCATTCCAATAGATATTGCAAATGATGTACTACGTAAAATTATGCGTGATGGACGTGTGATTCGAGGTTATTTTGGTGTACAAAGTGATATTAGTTCAAGTAGTGAAGAAGGCATAGTTATCACAGACGTAAGCCCGAACAGCCCAGCTGCGAAATCAGGTATTCAAGTTGGCGATGTGATTTTGAAATTAAATAATCAAGAGGGGATTTCAGCCAGAGAAATGATGCAAATTATCGCAAATACAAAACCTAATTCAAAAGTTCTCGTCACCATTCTACGATTAGGCAAAATCTTACAAATTCCAGTTGTTATTGAAGAATTTCCAGTAAATTAAAAATAGCGGTCTATTTTGACCGCTGTTTTCATTATATTTAATACTTTCTTTTCAATTTGAAAATTTATTTGTTCTAACCCCTTTTCTGACATTTCGGGCAAAAGAAACTATTACGCTGTCCAATAATTAAACTTTCAATTTTTCCACCGCACTTTGGACAAGGTTTATCTTTATTGCCATATACCAATAATTCTTGTGCAAAATAACCTGGGCGACCATCGGGCTGTAAAAAATCTTTAAGTGTTGTTCCACCTTGAATAATGGCTTTTCTCAAAACATCTTTAATCGTGTTCACTAAAGAGAAACATTGATTGCGCGTCAAATTTTTAGCGAGTTTAAGGGGATGAATGCCACAAATAAACAAACTTTCATTCGCATAAATATTTCCAACGCCCACTACCACAGCGTTATCCATCAAGAAAGTTTTAAGTGCGGTAGATTTTTGACGAGATTTTTTGAATAAATATTCTGCATTAAATTCATCAGAAAGTGGTTCAGGGCCTAACTTTAAGAAAAGATGAAAGTCATCTAGATTCTCCGTCCACAACCAAGCACCGAAACGGCGAGGATCGTTATAGCGTAATAACTTGCCATTATTCACTACAATATCAATATGATCATGTTTATCTATTGCACTATCCTGTGGCACGATTCGAACAGATCCAGACATACCTAAATGCCCGATGATATAGCCTTTTTCCGTGTGAATAATCAAATATTTTGCTCGACGAGTGAGATCGACAATTTTTACATTTTTTAGCGTTATTAATTCTTCTGATACAGCCCAGCGCAATTTAGGCTTGCGCACGACAACTTTCTCAATCGTAAAATTCTTAAGATAAGGGCTAATACCACGTAGTGCAGTTTCGACTTCAGGAAGTTCTGGCATGATTTTCAACTTAGTAAGTGGATAGAATAATGATATAAAGTGCGGTTAGTTTTACCATTTTTTTATATTCTTTGAAAATTAAAATGATGAATATTTCAAAAATATAGGTAGTTATCTAATGGATAAAATTTATATATCTCGTTTGATCTATGCTAAAAGATTTTTATTTTACAGAATAGCCGCCTGTTTTCAGATACAAGCGGTTATTTTTTGTGTTAATTGACTAACTAATTAATCAATGGGTGGTGTGTAAGTGCCATTTTTGATGTCATCTTTAATGCGATTTGCTTCTGTTAGTACTTGAGTTAATAACGCTTTAACATTTTCCAATGTTGCAATCGGGCTTAGGGTAGTCATTTTCAGTGATTGTTTGTCGCCTACTTTAGTCACGCCAATATTCGCTTCTCCTCGAGCAAAGAGTTCATCTGCCACGTTTTGGTTTAGTGCATCAATAAATTCAGCTGGATAGTCTTTTGGTACGACACGGAATAACACCGATGCAAACTGACTTGGCACAAGCATTTCTAAGGCAGGAGTATCGTTGATGTATTGCTCGACTTCTTTGGTCAGTTTTACGCCGTGATCGATCATTGAAGCGTAAAGATCTTCGCCCAATGCTTCAAGGGTAAACCATAATTTTAATGCGTCGAAACGACGAGTTGTTTGTAGCGATTTTGCCACTAAGTTTGGCACGCCGTGAGCTTCATCATATTCCGAATTGAGATAATCCGCTTTGTAATTGATAAAGCGATAGTTCTCAGGATCTTTCAACAAGAACGCCCCACACGAGATCGTTTGGAAGAAGTGTTTGTGGAAATCAAGCGTGATGGAATCAGTTAATTCAATACCATCTAAGAAATAGCGATAATCTTTGGAAAGCAATAATGCGCCACCCCAAGCGGCATCAACGTGTAACCACGCTTGATATTCATCGGCAAGTTTGCGGATTGCTTTTAAATCATCAATTGCGCCAGCATCTGTTGTGCCTGCGGTAGCGACAATACAGGCAGTAATTTTGCCATCAGCTTTAAGCTGTGCAAGTGTTTGTTTAAGTGCAATAAGATCCATTTGTGCATTGGCATTTGATGGCACGGTCACGACCGATTGGAACCCCATGCCCATCATTGCCATATTTTTTTGTACAGAGAAATGTGCGTTTTCTGAACAAATCACTTTCACTTTTTGCATTGCTTCTGCTGGAATACCATCACGTTGTACTGACCATTCAGAGCCGTCTTCGTTTTTCCAGTGGTTTGCAATCGCCCAATCGCGTGCCAACAATACGCCCATTAAGTTAGATTGAGTACCACCAGAAGTGAACACGCCTGATGTGCCTTCGCCATAGCCTGCTTTTTGGCGTAGCCAGTTGATCAAATGCTCCTCCATAATTGAACCTGCTGGGCTTTGATCCCATGAATCCATTGATTGGTTGGTCGCATTAATCAGTACTTCCGCAATTTGGCTTGTTACCATCGTTGGGCAATGTAAATGGGCAAGTGAGTGTGGATGATGTACTTTAAGGCTTGGATTAAGGAAAATTTTTACCAAATGATCGAGTGATTTCTGTACACCCATACCCTCTTTCGTCGGATTAAAACCGCTTATTAAGGCTCGCATTTGTTTGATTGAACCGCCTGTGTACATTTTTTCATTTTTCAGCCAAGCAGAGACTGCTTGCACCGCATTATACATCGCTGTTTCATAATCGTTAATGGCTTCGTTATCGTTGCAAAACAAAGCTTGTTTGTGTTGTTTGAGGTTTGACATAATTATTCCTAGATATGAATTACACCCAATTTTCTGTACGTAATGCTATAACTCGCTCAAATTCTCTTAAATTGTTACTAACCAGAATTAACCCTTCACTACGAGCATGAGCAGCTATATGAATATCATTTTCGCCAATCAATTTCCCTTGTTTAGAGAGTTCAGCTTTAATATTGCCGAAATGAGCTGCATGCTTTGGTTGGTAATCTAAAATGGTGAGGCGTGATAAGAAATCTTCAATAACCGCAATGTTTCTTTCGGGATATTCGCTTTTTTCAGCTCCATAATAGAGTTCAGCCACAGTAATGCTACTCACGCACATTTTTCCTGCATTTTGATTAAAGCGAGAAAGAATTTCCAATGGCCTACGCTTAATCACGTAAATCACAATGTTAGTATCAAGCATATATTTCAACACTATAAAGCCTCACGCTCTGGTTGAAATGCAATTTCTCGTTCATTCATAAAATCATCGCTAACTGCTTGATCATTCAAGAAAAAACTATCCCAAGATTGGTTGAGAGGCGATAAAATCCGATCACTGCCCGATACACGAACCGATAATTTTTTGATTTCTTCAGAAAAGCGAACTTCAGCGGGCAAACGCACAGCTTGACTTCGATTAGTCATAAAAACAGAGGCTTCAATCATAGTTATTCCTTATGCTTAATTGTATATAGCATAAGTATATCCCAGTTTTATACAGTTGAGTAGAAAAAAGGTGGGATTTCCCTACCATTTTGAATTTACAAGCGGTCAAAATTCGCAAAACATTTGCAAAATCAGACCGCTTTTAATTAACTACGCACCACTTTCAATGCGTCTACAACAGATTGTTTGAAGCGTTTGATGAACTCTTCACATTCACTTTGGTTGATGTTTACCGCACAAAGCACGCGAACCACGTTGCCACCGCGTCCGCCACGTTCGAGCAAGAGTTTGTTTTTGAAGCAAGCTTTTTGGATTGCTGCCGCTAATTCACAATCGCGCGGGTAAGCCCCTATCGCATCTTTCGCTTGGCGTTCGTCTACAATATCGATCCCCATCATTAAGCCACGACCACGTACGTTGCCGATGCACGGATATTCTTTGCTTAATTCACGTAATGCGTTGGTTAAGTATTCACCACGCTCTTGGGCATTTTGTGCGAGGTTTTCATCACGCATAATTTTAAGTGAAGCGTAACCTGTCGCCATCGCTAATTGATTGCCACGAAATGTACCTGTATGTCCTGCAGGTTGCCAAGCATCAAATTCTTTACGAATAGCTAATACAGCTAATGGTAAGCTGCCACCAACTGCTTTTGACATCACAATAATATCAGGCTCAATGCCTGCGTGTTCAAAGGCGAACATTCTTCCAGAACGGCAGAAACCCGCTTGCACTTCATCGACGATCATTAAAATGCCGTGTTTTTGGGTTACTTCACGTACTTTTTGTAAGAAGCTTATTGGTGCTGGAACAACGCCGCCTTCTCCTTGGATTGCTTCTAAAATTACTGCAGCTGGTTTTACTACGCCACTTTCTACATCTTCGATGAAGTTCTCAAAGTAATGTTCAACTGCTTTCGCGCCTGCTTCGCCACCAATGCCAAATGGGCAGCGGTATTCGTGTGGATATGGCATAAATTGTACGCCAGGCATTAAATTTTCAACGGCATTTTTTGCACCAAGATTACCCGTTAAGGCTAATGCCCCTTGGGTCATACCGTGAAAACCGCCAGAGAAAGCAATGATATTGCCACGCCCTGTGTAAGTTTTGGCTAATTTGATGGCTGCTTCATTTGCATCTGCACCAGAAGGGCCTGTGAATTGTAAGATATATTTATCTTTCGGGAAGAATGACAATAATTCTTCACTAAACGCATCTTTAAGTGGAGTGGTTAAATCTAAAGTGTGTAACGGCAATCCGCTATCTAATACGTCTTTAATGGCTTGCATTAATATAGGATGATTATGTCCTAATGCAAGGGTTCCTGCGCCTGCTAAAAAGTCTAGGTATTCATTACCTTCAACATCAGTAACCCAACAGCCTTGTGCTTTTGCATAGGCAAAAGGTAATTTGCGAGGATAACTACGTACGTTGGATTCCATTACATCTTGGCGATCTAAAAAATGTTGGTTTGAAGCAAGAATTGCTTGTACAGGGGTAATCATTGTCATTTTTGATTAAAACCTTCTAAAAGAGGTGAAAAAAATAAGTCGGGTGCCTTGCGATAAATTTACTGTTTATAAAACAGACACATAGGGCATTTGACTCGCTACTTATTAAAAAAAGCGTTTCAGCTTTTTTGTTTTTACCCTAGTTTGCCCATTGGACGGGCTAGGTTGGAAACAGGTTTTGATGTAGGGTTACGTCAAAACGGGGACAATTGTATATTCTTTTTGCAATATGAAAAGCAAATTTAGCTTCTTACGAGTCAAACGGCTAAATAAAAAGCAAACGTTTCTAATAAGAACAAATAAAAAACCCGAGTTTCTACTCGGGTTTAAAATAATTAAATCAATATTATTTGATTTTTGCTTCTTTATAGATAACGTGTTTACGCACTACTGGATCAAATTTTTTGATTTCCATTTTTTCAGGCATATTACGTTTGTTTTTATCAGTTGTGTAGAAGTGACCTGTCTCTGCAGTAGAAACTAAACGGATTTTCTCACGAGCACCTTTAGCTGCCATTTTTTAGCTCCTTAGATTTTTTCGCCACGAGCACGGATTTCAGCTAATACTGCATCAATGCCTTTTTTATCAATAATACGCATACCTTTCGCAGTTAAACGTAAGGTTACGAAACGGTTTTCACTTTCAACCCAGAAACGGTGAGTGTGAAGGTTTGGAAGAAAACGACGACGTGTCGCATTCATTGCGTGTGAGCGGTTATTACCCACAGCTGGACGCTTGCCTGTTACTTGACAAACTCTAGACATAATAATCTCCAATAATTAAATATAAGCTCGAGCTTACGGTTCGGATTGTTTAAAGCTGGTTAAACCTAGCTTGCTACCTCGTCAGGTCGCGCTAATCCGACCCGCTTACTATATTAAAGGTCGCAAATTATACTGACTTTGTTTTCATTTCTCAAGTGTAAATGCGATTTTCCTGAATGTAATCGGTAAAAAAATGGTCAATATTATAAAAATTTATAATAAACAATTCTCCGCGAAAGAATAACAATCGCTTTTCCCTACAATTAAATGATCAAGCACGCGAATTTCCATTAGTTCAGCCGCATCTTGAATTTTTTTAGTAATAAGTTGATCCGAATAACTCGGCTCCGTTATACCTGAAGGATGATTATGTGCCAAAATTAAAGCTGCCGCATTACAATAGAGTGCTTCTTTAATAATTTCTCGCGGATAAACCGCTGATACATTAATTGTACCTAAAAATAACCGCTCTTTTTTAATCAAACGATGTTGATTATCTAAAAATAAAACCATAAATACTTCTCTTTCCTCGTGTTGCAATTCAGTGAGTAAAAAAAGTTTTACCGTTTCAAGATCATTAATAATCGGCGTACTTAACATCTCTTGCTTTAAATAACGCTTGGTCATTTCCGTAATCGCTTGCAGTTGAATAAATTGCGTAATACCTAAGCCTTTTACAGAACAGAAAGCTTTTTTATCTGCGGAAAGTAAAGCGTGCAAGGAGCCAAAATGCGTTAATACATTTTTAGAAAGTGACATAACAGGACAATCTTTGATACCAGTACGTAAAAAAATCGCAAGTAGTTCATAATCACTTAATGCTTTTGCTCCGAATGCCAGCAATTTTTCCCGTGGCATTAATTCATCATTGTTTTCCATATATTTATAAAAGAAAAATAAGAAAGATTTTGACCGCACTTTTTAGGTTTGACGAGCAAGTGATTCAAAATCTGCGATGCATATCGTAAAAATAGCGTTGGGCATTCAATAAAATTAAAGTAAAATAACGAAATTGTGGTTAAGTACTAACAAGGGAAGAAAATGAATTTAAACGGAAAACGTGTTGTCGTCGGTATTACGGGCGGCATTGCAGCCTATAAAACAATAGAGTTGATTCGTTTATTACGCAAAGCAGAAGCTGAAGTACGTGTAGTATTAACCCCAGCTGCAGCAGAATTTGTTACTCCTTTGACACTTCAAGCCATTTCTGGCAATGCGGTATCGCAATCTTTACTTGATCCACAAGCAGAGCTGGCAATGGGGCATATTGAACTTGCCAAATGGGCTGATGCCATTATTATTGCGCCAGCTAGTGCAGACTTTATTGCCCGTCTTACTGTAGGCATGGCGAATGATTTACTTTCAACAATTTGTCTTGCAACTGATGCGCCAATTTTTCTTGTGCCAGCAATGAATCAGCAGATGTATCACCAATCCATTACTCAACAAAATTTAACGACTCTTCAAACACGTGGGATTGAGCTTATCGGCCCCAATAGTGGTTTTCAAGCTTGCGGCGATATGGGGAAAGGGCGTATGTCAGAACCAGAGGAAATTTTTACCGCACTTTCTGACTTTTTCTCTCAAAAACAAGATCTACAAGGATTAAATGTCGCCATTACAGCAGGCCCAACGCGTGAGGCAATCGATCCCGTTCGTTATATTTCTAACCATAGTTCAGGGAAAATGGGATTTGCGATTGCTGAAGCATTTGCCAAACGTGGGGCAAACGTCACACTGATTTCAGGCCCAGTGAATTTAACAACACCAAAAAATGTAAATCGAATTAATGTCATCTCAGCACAAGAAATGTGGCAAGCCTCTCTTGAAAGTGCGGTAAAAAATCAAATTTTTATTGGTTGTGCGGCTGTTGCTGATTACAGAGTAGCTGAAGTTGCAGAACAAAAAATCAAAAAATCTGGCGATGAAATATCTATCAAGTTAATTAAAAATCCCGATATTATCTCAGATGTAGGACATTTAAAAACACATCGTCCTTTTACTGTTGGATTTGCAGCCGAAACCCAAAATATTGATGATTATGCAAAAGATAAACTTGAACGCAAAAATCTTGATATGATTTGTGCCAACGATGTATCTGGCGGACAAGTTTTTAACGCGGATGAAAATGCCTTGCAGCTTTTTTGGAAAAATGGTCATAAAAAATTATCGCTAAAATCAAAAGTAGAACTTGCCGCTGATTTAGTCAATGAAATCATCGAACGCTATCAAAAAACCTTATAATTCCAACCGCACTTTTACCTAAAAATGAATTTCAAACGGAGTATTAAATGAAAAAAATTGACGTAAAAATTTTAGATTCTCGCATTGGAAATGAATTTCCTCTGCCAACTTACGCAACTGAAGGTTCAGCAGGTCTTGATTTACGTGCGTTGATCGATGAAAGCTTTGAAATTCAACCAGGCGAAACCAAATTAATTCCGACAGGGCTATCAATTTATATTGCGGATCCCAATTTAGCTGCCGTGATTTTGCCTCGCTCGGGTCTTGGCCATAAACACGGCATTGTGTTAGGAAACCTTGTGGGATTAATTGACTCCGATTATCAAGGGCCATTAATGGTATCAATGTGGAACCGTGGAAATGAACCATTCAAAATTGAAGTCGGCGATCGTATTGCTCAACTTGTTTTCGTGCCAGTAGTACAAGCTGAATTTAATATTGTAGAAGATTTTCAACAAACCGAACGTGGAGAAGGCGGTTTCGGTCATTCAGGTAAACAATAATTTATGGTAGAAGAACAATTATCTTTATCAGGCGTAGAAGAAATTGCGCCTAAAATTGAAACACCGAAAATTGAAAAAAGAACGGTAAAAGAACGTCGTCAGCAAGTGCTTACAGTATTGATACATATGCTTCATTCTGAACGTGGAATGGAAAGAATGACAACCGCTCGTCTAGCAAAAGAAGTTGGTGTGTCGGAAGCTGCGTTATATCGTTACTTTCCAAGCAAAACAAAAATGTTTGAAGCACTAATTGAACATATTGAAAGTACTTTGCTGAGCCGAATTACAGCGTCAATGCGTAACGAAACTCAAACAATGAATCGCATTCACGACATTTTACAAACAATTTTGGATTTTGCTCGAAAAAATCCCGGCTTAACACGTGTTCTAACAGGTCACGCGTTAATGTTTGAAGAAGCGCAATTACAAGCACGTGTGGCACAATTTTTCGATCGTCTTGAGATGCAGTTTGTCAATATTTTGCAAATGCGTAAATTACGTGAAGGGCGTGCTTTCAACGTGGATGAACGTATAATTGCCTCACATTTAGTGACACTCTGCGAAGGACAATTTATGCGCTATGTTCGTACAAATTTCCGTCTGAATTCAAGTCAGTCTTTTGAACAACAATGGCGTTTTATCGAGCCACTTTTTGCCTAATTGACTTTACCGAGTAAATATATGATTATTCCTTGGCAAGAACTGGAAGCAGAAACATTAGATAATATCGTAGAAAGCGTGATTTTACGCGAAGGAACCGATTACGGTATAGAAGAACTTTCACTCAACCAGAAAAAACAACTTTTACTGACTCAAATTCGCAATGGAATTGCGTTGATTGTATGGTCTGAATTACATGAATCCATTGACATCAAAAATAAAACGGAATTTTTGAAACAGGAATGTAAGGAGCAAGAATGTCAAATGAATTAACCGAAATTGATGAAGTTGTAACCTCCTCTCAAGAAGAAGCAACTCAACGAGATCCCGTTTTAGATTGGTTTCTTACTCACTGCCATTTGCATAAATATCCTGCAAAATCAACTTTAATTCATGCTGGGGAAGATGCGACCACGCTGTATTATGTAATTAAAGGTTCTGTAATGGTATCTTCAAAAGATGATGAAGGCAAAGAGATGATCCTCACTTACTTAGGAGCAGGACAATTTTTTGGCGAAGCGGGATTATTTGATGAAGGTTCAAAACGATCAGCTTGGGTAAAAACAAAAACAACATGTGAAATTGCTGAAATTTCCTATAAGAAATATCGCCAGTTGATTCAGGCAAACCCTGAAATCTTAATGTTTCTCACTGCACAATTGGCAAGACGTTTGCAAAATACATCACGTCAAGTCACGAATTTGGCATTTTTAGACGTCGCAGGTCGCATCGCTCAAACTTTAATGAACTTAGCTAAACAGCCTGAAGCAATGACGCATCCTGATGGTATGCAAATCAAAATTACACGCCAAGAAATAGGGCAAATGGTGGGTTGTTCACGAGAAACTGTGGGGCGCATTATTAAGATGTTGGAGGATCAGAATCTTATCCACGCTCATGGAAAAACAATCGTTGTATATGGCGCAAGATAATTTTTCATCATAATTTATTCAAAATAAAACCATCCGAAATTAATTTGGGTGGTTTTTGTTTAATTGGAAATAATATTCAAAACATTAATTGACAATTAATATAAAGGATTTTATCATTGCTCCAATTCTTACGGATATTGTAGGAAGACAGGATTGGTCTCCTGATATAGTGGCTTTAAAGGTTTAAACCTTATTGCATAGTTTTATGCTGCAAAAGCTAGAACACCGAGATGCATTTTTTAATCTATGGTGGACTGGGTAGAAATCCCGCAGGGATGCGTGCAGTAAGCCACTTGCTGTTAAGACCAATTCTGCTTAGTTCCACCACCCTTCTTTCAAATTCCCTAGCCTTTTCTAGCTTACCTTAATTAATCTTTTTTCTTTCTAGTAAAACTAATACTTCATAGTGAGATGTTTGCGGAAACATATCAAAAAGTTGAATTTTCAATGGTTTATAACAAGTTAGATGCTGTAAATCTTTACCCATTGTCATGGCATTACAGCTGGAATACAAGATAAAGTGCGGTTGAATTTGGTTGAGAAATTCACTTAATTCCTTTCCAATTCCACGACGCGGCGGATTTACAATCACAAGATCTGGCTTATTTTTATTTTTATTTTCAATCACGCTTGCTGCATCTAGAGATTGGAAATTTACATGTTCTAAACCTAATATTTTCGCAGAATGACTGGCTGCCAAAATAGCAGAGGAAGAAATTTCAATTCCTGTTAATTTAATGGGTTTTCCCCATTTTTCCTGCAACGCTTTAGCACAATGTAAGCCAAATCCCCCTACGCCACAAAATAAATCCCACAGGTTATAAATAGGGAATTCAGCCACCCATTGTTGAGCGGTTGCATATAAACCTGCAGCCACTTTAGGGTTAGTTTGAAAGAAGCCTTGTGGACGAATAAAGAGTGGAATACCGTTAAAATTTTCAGGCAAAAATTGTTGTTCTGTCAGAAAAATTTCTTGTTCGCCCTCTAAAATAGCCGCGTGCTGTGGTTGTAAATTAATACTAATCACTTCTAAGTGCGGTAATTTTTCCAATAATTTGGGCAATTCTCGACGAATTAATGGCAATTTATTTTCTGTACGTAACACAAAACGCAACATCAATTTTTCCGTCGCGATACTTTCTGTCAGCAAAATATATTTAAGCTCGCCTTTTTGTTTAGCAATGTTATAAGGTACTAAACCTGCGCGACCAATAAAATCTTTGAGAATTGAAAAAATTGCTGAAAAATGTGTAGGATAAAGAGGACAATCACACAAATCAATCGCACTTTGTGGATCATTATTTTTTAAAATGCCAAGTATCGGGCGTTCAACACTACCACTAACAACCATTTTAGCTTTATTACGAAAGCCTTGTTCATTAGATTGAAAAGGAGCCACCCATTGAGCTTCATCGTAATTAATAGAAATCAGTTGCTGCTTTAAATGATATTGTTTTTCAGTTAGCTGCTGACTATAAGGTATTTCAAGCAATTGGCAAGAACGACATTTATTTTGTTGATAGTATCGACAATCAATCATTTTTTGCTGCCTGAATGTCTAACCAACGGCTTTGAATATCAGCTAATTTTTGATAATTAAGTCTCCAACGTTGATCTGAAATTAAGTCGTTCCAATTAATCACTCTACGTTTAAATAAACTTTGTAAGCGAGCTTGACGAGCCATAAAGTGCGGTTGATTTTCAGTAAGTTTTAGATTATCTAATACTTGAATGACACCCTCACGTTCATTACACAGTAATAAAAGATCGCAACCTGCATTGAGTGCTTTTTTACTACGCTCTACAAAATTCCCCATTACTCCCGCGCCTTTCATTCCTAGATCATCGGAAAAAATTGTACCTTGGAAATTTAATTTCTTGCGTAAAATTTCTTTCAACCAATATTTTGAACCACTTGCAGGCTGACTATCACATTGCGAATAAATTACGTGAGCAGGCATAATCGCATCGAGTTTATTTTGTGAAATCAACTGTTGGAAAGGTTGGAGATCGAAACTAAAAATTTCGTCTTTTGTGCGATCATCATAAGGTGTTTCTAAATGAGAATCGGCTAATACATGGCCATGACCGGGAAAATGTTTACCTGTAGATGCCATACCTGCTTGATGCATACCATCAATAAAAGCGGTGGCTAAATTTACCGCACTTTTTATATCAGATGAAAAACTGCGATCGCCAATCGCTCGACATTCATGCCCCAAATCCAACACAGGAGCAAAACTCAAGTCAATATCCAAGGCAATCATTTCTGCTGCCATTTGCCAACCTGCTTCTTTAGCAAAACTCACTTGTTCAGTTGCTGACAGAGTTTCTTGAAAAGCCTGCATTGAAGGCAACATTGTAAATCCATCACGGAAACGTTGAACTCGTCCACCTTCTTGATCCACCGTAATTAATAAAGGCTTTTTCACTCGTTGGCGAACAGAACGAATTAATTCTTGAATTTGTTCTCTGTTTTCAAAATTTCGAGTAAATAAAATTAATCCTGCAACAAGAGGGTGAGAAAGTAACTCAACTTCCTCTTGTTCCAACTCTTTTCCGTTTAAATCAATTAACAACGAGCTCATAAATTATTTTAAATAAAGGCGATAATTTTTACTTTCTACAGTAGGTTTAGTTAAATCAATTGATTTTTGCTCTTGTGGTTTTAGCAAAAATTGAGCGGAATAGCTTTCTTGCTGATTTTCCCAAATTTGGGTTACCCCTAAATGATCGTACCAATACAAATGGTAACTTATATTCAAAAGTTGCTGACTTTTATTTTTTATAACCGCTGATTTTTGAGTCGTTTCAACTTGAATCAAAGGCGAAAGAGACGACGTAATATTCAAAATCGGCTTTGTTGAATAAGTTAAGTTTTGTTCTGAACTTGAACAAGCCACGAGCATGAAGCTCGCTAAAATTAGAAAATATTTTTTCATTATTTCGCTAACATTCTACCTAAAGGTTCTCCACCAACTAAATGCATATGTAAATGGAATACTTCTTGCCCACCATGTTTATTACAATTCACAATTAGGCGGTAACCATCTTCCGCAACACCTTCTTCTTTAGCGAGTTTAGCCGCTACGCTAAATAATCGACCTAGCGCTACTTCATCTTGCTCCGTCACATCATTCACTGTGGGAATGACTTTATTTGGAATAATCAAAATATGTGTTTTAGCTTGAGGGGAAATATCACGAAATGCAGTGACTAATTCATCTTGATAGACGATATTTGCCGGAATTTCTTTACGGATAATTTTACTAAAAATTGTTTCTTCTGCCATTGTTTGCTCCCTATAAAAAGTGCGGCGAATTAACCTGTCCATAATTGTTGCTTATTTAGTCTAACTTTTAAGGACAGAGCAAATCAATCGCACTTTTTGTTTTACAATGAATTTAATTATGCAAAGTATCGAACTTCTCCATTGCCCACTACATTTTCTACACAACGTGCACAAAGTGTTGGATGTCCTGGGCTTACCCCAATTTCGTCAGAATAATGCCAGCAACGAGGGCATTTTTCTGCGTTAGAACGTGTTACGCTTACCGCAATACCCTCTAATTCGCTGTCCGCTAAATCAGCAGGTTTTTCCGATAAAGATTTTACATCTACTTTTGAGGTAATTAATACGAAACGTAATTCATTACCTAATTGTGCTAACAATGCACGATATTCGTCATTAGCATAAACGGTCACTTCTGCTTCTAAACCGCCGCCTATTTCTTTATTGTTACGAGAAATTTCTAATACACGGTTTACTTCTGAACGAACTTTAATCAGTTGTTGCCAGTAAGCATCATCTAATTTTTCATCCTCGCCTAAACCAAATAAGCCTTGATAGAATTCTTCAGTAAATACGAATTCCGCACGAGCACTTTCAGTTTGTGGCAAGTGTTGCCAAATTTCATCGGCAGTGAAAGATAAGATCGGTGCCATCCAACGAACTAATGCTTCAGCAATATGCCATAACGCAGTTTGACAGCTACGACGCGCAAGGCTGTCTGCTTTGGTTGTATATTGACGATCTTTGATAATATCTAAATAGAATGACCCCATTTCTACCGAACAGAAACGCATTAAACGTTGTACCACAGTGTGGAATTGATAGTTATCGTATGCATCTTTAATTTCATTTTGTGCATCTAATGCACAAGCTACCGCCCAACGATCTAGGCTAATCATTTCTTCTGGTTTGACTAAATCACGTTTTGGATCAAAACCATTCAAGTTTGCTAATAAGAAACGAGCGGTGTTACGAATACGACGATAGCTGTCCGCTGCACGTTTTAAGATCTCATCAGAAACGGTCATTTCGCCTGTATAGTCTGTTGAAGCAACCCATAAACGTAAAATATCACCACCGAATTTATCCATGACTTCTTGTGGCGTCACTATGTTACCGATAGATTTTGACATCTTACGGCCTTGACCATCCACAGTGAAACCGTGAGTTAATACTTGCTTGTATGGTGCTTTGCTGTTTGTTGCAGTAGAAAGCATTAAAGAAGACATAAACCAGCCACGGTGTTGGTCGGAACCTTCTAAATACATATCAATATCTTGACCATTAAATTCTAGGCGATTTGCAACAACAGAAGAATAGGTTGATCCTGAGTCAAACCATACGTCAAGGGTATCTGGCACTTTGCGATAGGTTTCTGCATCCGCCCCTAATAATTCTTTTTCGTCTAAATCCCACCACGCTTGAATACCCGCTCTTTCTACACGTTTCGCCACTTCTTCAAGTAGCTCTAAGGTACGCGGATGAAGTTCTTCGGTTTCTTTATGCACGAACAAGGTCATCGGCACACCCCAAGTACGTTGGCGTGAAATACACCAGTCTGGGCGGTTTTCAACCATTTTCTCGATACGTGCTTGACCCCAATCTGGAATCCAGCGAACTTGTTTGATTTCGCCTAATGCTTGTTGGCGTAAACCTTGCGTTTCCATGCCGATAAACCATTGCGGTGTTGCACGGAAAATAATTGGCGTTTTGTGACGCCAGCAGTGTGGATAGCTGTGTTTGATTTTCTCAACTTTTAATAAGTTACCTACTTCTTGTAATTTTTCTATCACAAGCGGATTTGCTTCAAATACGCCTTTGCCTGCAAAGAATTCGGTCGTTGAAATAAATTTACCATCATTCGATACAAGACCCGCCATTGGTAAATCATATTGTTTACCCACGATAAAGTCATCTAAACCGTGATCAGGTGCGGTATGTACTAAACCCGTGCCGCCATCAGTGGTTACGTGATCGCCTAAAATTACTGGTACAGTAAAATCATAGAATGGATGATGGAAACGGCTTAATTCAAGATCAGCACCTTTTACAGAACCCAGAATTTCAACTTGTTCTACGCCCACCGCTTTTGCCACTGACTCAACTAATTCAGCAGCTAAAATCACGCGCTCATCGCCAAGTTGGACTAAGTTGTATTCTAAGTCTGCATTCACCGCAATCGCACGGTTAGACGGCATCGTCCAAGGTGTGGTAGTCCAAATGATGGCTGATAATTTACCTTGTCCTCTACCTTGTGCAGAAAATTTAGCTTCAATTTCAACCGCACTTTCCGCAGGGAAACGAACGTAAATTGACGGAGAAACTTTGTCTTCATATTCCACTTCTGCTTCTGCTAAAGAAGAACCGCAATCCAAACACCAGTGAACTGGTTTTGAGCCTTTATACAAATGACCATTTTCAATCACTTTACCTAAAGTGCGGATAATATTCGCTTCGGTATCGAAATTCATCGTGAGATATGGATTATCCCAATCGCCCAACACACCTAAACGGATAAAGTCTTTTTTCTGACCTTCTACTTGTTCCGAGGCATATTCACGACATTTTTGACGAAATTCAGCCGCAGAAATTTTCTCGTTTGGTTTGCCCACTAAACCTTCTACTTTTAATTCAATTGGCAAGCCGTGGCAGTCCCAACCCGGGATATAAGGCGAATCAAAACCTAACGCCGTTTTGGATTTAATAATAATATCTTTCAGAATCTTGTTTACAGCGTGACCAATATGAATGTTACCATTCGCATACGGAGGGCCATCGTGCAGAATAAAAGATTTTTTGCCCTTACTCGCTTTACGAATTTTTTGGTAAAGATTTTTCTCGTACCAATTTTTCAACATATCAGGTTCGCGCTTAGCTAAATCACCGCGCATTGGAAAGCTGGTTTCCGGTAGGTTAAGAGTGTTTTTGTAATCGACTGTCATTTTATTTTCCAATTTTTACATTTTAAAATTAACTGTTAAAAAACGCTTTCGCAGTTTCTACATCTTTCTCAATTTGCACTTTCAAATCATCAAAAGACGGGAATTTAATCTCGTTTCTAATCTTGTGGCAGAATTCCACTTCCACCATTTGGCCATAAATATTCTGAGAAAAATCAAATAAATGGACTTCTAATAATTGCATTAATCCATTTATAGTTGGACGTTTTCCCATGTTTGCCACGCCGTTAAAAATCTCCCCCGATTTTAACCGCACTTTTACGGCATAAACGCCTTTGATTGGATTTACTTGTCTATGCAAACGAATATTGGCCGTTGGAAATCCTATTGTTCTGCCTAATTTATTTCCATGAATCACACGCCCGAAAATACGATAAGGTTTACCGAGTAAATTTTCTGCAAGTTGTAAGTCATCATTCGCTAACGCTTCGCGAATTGCCGTGCTACTAATTCGCTGTGCATCTAGACAAAAACTACGGTTATCTTCAACAATAAAACCAAAACGCTTACTAGCTGCTTGCAACATGGCAAAATTACCTTGGCGTTTTGAGCCGAATTTGAAATCATCGCCAATACTTAAAAATTTCACATGTAGATGATTAACAAGCGTTTGTTCAATAAAAACATCAGCTGGTTGTTCAGCAAAAGTGCGGTCAAATTTCGCCACAATTACGACATCGACCTTAGCCTTTTCGAGATAATAAATTTTGTCACGCAAACGCATTAAACGCGCAGGTGCATTTTCCCCCATAAAATATTCACGCGGCTGAGATTCAAATAACAATACCGCCATGGGTAAATTTAATTCGTCAGCTTTTTGGCGTAAATGGCGGAGGACTGCTTGATGCCCTAAATGCACACCATCAAAGTTGCCGATCGTTAGCGCACAACCTTGTAAAACACGATTTGCATTATGAAGCCCACGAATTAATTGCATGTCCTTATCCATGAAAATAAGAGAATTTCGGCATTATAGCGAGAAGTTAGTTTTTTGTCAGCAAATGGTGCTTGCGAACGCCTAATAAAATCAACGTTGTGCCATAAACTATCGCGGCTAAGACAATCAACCAAACAAGCCAATAAACACGCATAAAGAAATCCATTTTCGCCCATTGGTTGATTTCAGGCACGTAATACCAAACTGCCGCACCCATTGTGATTGCTGCCAATAAAACTTTGACAAAAAAGACCGCACTTTTACGTGAAAAATGGTACACATCCGCTTTGGCTAAGCCGCGATAGAGCAAATAGGCGTTAAGAGTTGCGGACATCGCTGAAGCAATAGCTAAACCCACATAACTGAAAGGAATTGCCAATAGGTTAAAGCCCATATTACTCACCATGGCAATAATGCCGATTTTTACTGGGGTTTTGGTATCTTGGCGAGCGTAATAGCCATTGGCGAGGATTTTAATCAACATAAAGCTAAGCAAACCCGCATTAAACGCCCATAAAGAATAAGAGGCGGCATAAACATCATTTAGCATAAAATTTCCACGCATAAAGAGCGTAAGTAACATTGGCTGAGCCAATACAGCAATACCAATGGCAGCAGGAACGCCAAGTAATAAAATCATTCGCACGCCCCAATCCATTGTATTACGAAAATCAACCGCACTTTTATCTGAATCGCCTTCACGATTGACGTGGTGGCGAGCAAGCGTTGGTAAAATTACGGTAGAAATCGCAATGCCAAATAAACCGAGAGGAAATTCCAGTAAGCGGTCGGAATAATACAACCAGCTAATAGAGCCCGTCATTAAGAAGCTCGCAATCACTGTATCCAGCAAAAGATTAATTTGACTTACCGATACACCAAATAACGCAGGGATCATTAATTTACGAATTTTGGTTACGCCTTCATCCCGCCAAGCCCATTTTGGTTTCACCAGTAAACCAGCTTGTTTCATAAATGGAATTTGGAATAAGAACTGTAATAATCCGCCAAGAAAAATCCCGATAGCCAGTGCAAGATCTGGGTTATCCATTTGTGGTGCAAGGAAAAGTGCGGTGGCAATCATCGCTATATTTAATAACACGGGTGAAAAGGACATCACGCCGAATTTTCCAATCGTGTTAAGCACAGAACCAGAAAATGCCACAAAAGTAACAAACCATAAATAAGGAAAAGTTATTTTAAGAAGAAGAGAGGCTTGTTCAAATTTATGTGCATCAGGGCCATCATTCATCCAATCGGTAAACCAGCCCATCCCAAATAAAGCGGCAACGACAGGCGATCCAACCATCGCAAGGATCGTAACAATACTCACCAATCCCCCAAGGGTACCAGAAACTTTTCCAATAAATTCACGGGTTTTATTCATATCGCCAGATTGTTGATATTCTGCGAGAACAGGGACAAAAGCCTGAGAAAAGGCCCCTTCAGCAAATAAACGACGAAGAAAATTTGGGATACGATTAGCAAATAAAAAAACATCCGCCGCAGCGCCAGCCCCAATGAGATGAGCGATAACTACATCGCGCACAAGACCTAACACTCTTGATAATAAAGTCATAGAACTAACAACAATGCTAGATTTTAAAAGTCGTTTACTCAAAATATTCTTCTCAAGCCTAAAATTTTTGCCTAATTGTATAGAAATTTTGTTTTTACGCTATATTCCGTGAAAAAAAACTGATAAAATCCGCCGCACATCGTTTGTGTGAGCCTATATTGAAAGAGCTTGTAAAAATAACGATACTTACTTTCGGTTGTGTCTCACCGAAATCAACACAAATTTTCCATTGACAAAAGTATAAAAAATCGGCATATTGACGCCCTTTATTTTGTCTATCAATCAACAGAAATTTTAGGAGTTTGACCTTGGCTAATATCAAGTCAGCAAAAAAACGCGCGGTTCAATCTGAAAAACGTCGCCAACACAACGCAAGCCAACGCTCTATGATGCGTACTTATATCAAAAAAGTATATGCTCAAGTGGCAGCAGGCGAAAAATCAGCAGCTGAATCAGCATTCGTTGAAATGCAAAAAGTTGTAGACCGTATGGCTTCTAAAGGCTTAATCCACGCTAATAAAGCAGCAAACCACAAATCTAAATTAGCTGCACAAATCAAAAAATTAGCGTAATTTTTAGCTAGAAAGAATGAAAAATAAAACCGCACTTTAAAGTGCGGTTTTTTATTGCATCGAATTTTAGACTAAAGTAACAACATCGATCCCCATTTGATAATATCAAAGAAGAATTTATTTTGATTGGTTGCAATGCCATCAGAATTTTTTGGTGTGCCATCTTCATTTTTTTGCACTTCCACCATACCATTTTTATATTGACCTTTCACGACAGCCAAATCATCGTGCGCTTCGTTACGCAACTTCAAACAAGACTGTTTAGTTAAAGGTTCAACATTGCTCACTTTGGTACGGAATTTTTTAAACTGATAGCTTGCATAATTCATTGATTTTTCATCGGCTTGGATAATCTTCACATATTGTTCGCCAATAATTTTTTCCAACGGATAGAAAAAGACATATTGTGAGTGAATATAGCTATCTTCTTTTGAAAAATGCTGTTGCAAAATTCGAGTTAAATTTGGGTAAACGCATTGTTCTACTTGCTTACTTGCAATCGCCCATTGTTTTGCATGTTGATCGGAAAGTTGGTAATCAGCCCCAGCAAATTCCGCTGGAATTGCGGATTGTTGACTATCAAACATTGAACAGCCAGACAGCAATGCTGCCATACCTAAGGTTGCAATTAATTTCACATTTGATCCTTATAAAAGTGAGAATGCACAAAATTCTAGCAATATCTTCACAACAGATAAAGCAGCAAATGAATTTAGTTTTCCTGATCTGAAAAACTTCCGCTATAATGACCGCACTTTTTTACGTTAATTAAAAGGAATTCTTATGCAAAATCCAAAAGATGATGTGTTATATGCGCCTGTTGAATGGGTCGATCACAGTGAAGGCTATAGCGATATTCGCTATCATAAATCCACTGATGGCATTGCAAAAATTACCATTAACCGCCCAGAAGTTCGTAATGCGTTCCGCCCACAAACAGTGAAAGAAATGATCACTGCATTTTCCGATGCACGTTTCGATGAAAACATTGGTGTCATTGTATTAACTGGCGAAGGCGAAAAAGCATTCTGTTCTGGTGGTGACCAAAAAGTGCGTGGCAATTACGGTGGTTACAAAGATGACAGCGGCGTACATCACTTAAATGTATTAGATTTCCAACGCGATATTCGTTCTTGTCCAAAACCAGTTGTAGCAATGGTGGCTGGTTATGCAATTGGTGGCGGTCATGTATTACATATGCTTTGCGACTTAACGATTGCTGCTGAAAATGCCATTTTCGGGCAAACTGGGCCAAAAGTCGGTTCATTCGATGGCGGTTGGGGCGCAAGCTATATGGCTCGTTTAGTGGGGCAGAAAAAAGCGCGTGAAATTTGGTTCTTATGCCGTCAATATAATGCACAAGAAGCATTAGACATGGGCTTAGTCAATACGGTTGTGCCTTACGCTGATCTTGAAAAAGAAACCGTGCGTTGGTGTCGTGAAATGTTACGCAATAGCCCAATCGCAATCCGTTGTTTGAAAGCAGCATTAAATGCGGATTGTGATGGTCAAGCTGGTCTTCAAGAATTAGCGGGTAACGCAACAATGTTGTTCTATATGACTGAAGAGGGTCAAGAAGGTCGCAATGCGTTTAACGAAAAACGCGCCCCAGACTTCAGTAAATTCAGACGTAACCCTTAATTTATCGTTCTAAAGTGCGGTTAAAAATCTTCGTGAATTTTGACCGCACTTTTGTATTGAGAGCAAGCATGGCTGAAAAATCATTTAATCTTTACCGTTATTCCATCCCCGTTGATAGCCAACTTATTCTGCGTGATCGTTTTTTAAAACGCCGTGAAGGCTTAATCGTAAGAGTGAGTTGCAGCCGAGACGGTTGGGGAGAAATCGCTCCGCTACCTGGTTTTAGCGAAGAAACCTTAGACCAAGCTCAAGAACAAGCAATTGAATGGCTAACAACATGGTGCAATGCAAGCTGTGACGCACCTCGCGTACCATTAGATGGCACCTATCCCTCCGTTGCTTTTGGTATCAGTTGCGCAATGGATGAAATGAAAGGTTATTTACAAGCTGAAGGCAATTACCATACAGCACCACTTTGTTATGGCGATCCAGATGAATTGTACGCCAAACTTGCGAGCATGGAAGGCGAAAAGGTGGCAAAGATGAAAGTGGGCATATACGAAGCCAATCGCGATGGATTAATTGCCGATATGTTTTTAGAAGCCATTCCTGATTTACAATTACGGCTTGATGCAAACCGCCATTGGTCGTTAGAAAAAGCGTTACAGTTTGCCGCTCAAGTCAAACTGCAACATAGAAAACGTATTCAATTTTTAGAAGAACCTTGTAAAACACAAGAACTCAGCCGTGAATTTGCAGCTCAAACCGACATTGCTATTGCGTGGGATGAATCCGTGCGAGAGCCTAATTTTTGTCTAGAAAAAGAACCGCACTTATCGGCTGTCGTCATCAAACCCACTTTAATTGGTTCAATTCAACGTTGTGCTGAGCTCATTAACCAAGCACATTCGTTAGGCCTAAAAGCGGTTATAAGTTCAAGTATCGAAAGCAGTTTAGGGCTCTCTCAGCTCGCGCGAATTGCACAACAATACACTCCGAATGCAACTCCAGGCTTAGATACTTTAGATTTGATGGAATATCAGGTACTACGTGCTTGGCCTAGTTCTAATTTACCTATTGTGGATTTAGAATCTGAATTTATCACTAAAATTATCTGATTCGACCACCAAAAATCGAAAAAACCAGTATAATGCGCCACACAAAAAGGATTAAAAATGTCGCAAACACACAGAATTTTGCTGTTAAATGGCCCGAACTTAAATATGTTAGGGGCTCGCGAGCCAAAACATTATGGCAGTATTTCGCTTGCATCTATTGAAGCGAAAATACAAACATTAGCCACTCAACACAATGTAAAAGTGGAATGTTTTCAAGCCAATAGTGAAGAAAAATTAATTAATAAGATCCACGAAAGTTTTCAACAAGTCGATTTTATTTTAATTAATCCTGCGGCTTACACCCATACCAGTGTAGCATTGCGCGATGCACTTTTAGCTGTTTCAATTCCTTTTGTAGAGATTCATTTATCTAACGTGCATAAACGTGAACCATTTCGTCATCATTCTTATTTTAGCGATGTGGCTGAAGGCGTTATTTGCGGTTTGGGCGCAAAAGGTTACGAGTTTGCCTTTTTATTTGCTATGGATTACCTTGCTAAAAAATAGAAAATCGAGCATTTTTGGCGAAATTCACAGAATTTTATCGCAAATTTGAAAAAATTAAGGTAATCTTTGCAACACAAAAGTAAGTTTATTCATAACCGCACTTTTTCCTTTAAAAGTGCGGTTAAAATTTCAATTTTTTTAGGAAGAACGTATGGACATTCGTAAAATCAAAAAATTAATCGAATTAGTAGAAGAATCGGGCATTACTGAATTAGAAGTGCAAGAAGAAGAGGGTACAGTACGTATTAGCCGTGCTGCGCCAGTAATTGCTCCTGCAGCCGTTCAATATGCTGCAGCACCAGTAGTAGCACCAACTCCTGCCGCTGCACCAGCTCAAGTTCCAGCAGCTGCGACATCCGCACCAGCCGCATCGGATGAATTATCAGGCCATCTTGTACGTTCTCCAATGGTGGGAACCTTCTATCGCAGCCCAAGCCCAGAAGCAAAAGCATTCGTTGAAGTGGGGCAATCAGTGAAAGTTGGCGATGCGCTTTGTATCGTTGAAGCAATGAAAATGATGAACCGCATTGAAGCGGACAAAGCTGGCGTTGTAAAAGCGATTCTTATCAACGACGGTAACGCCGTTGAATTTGACGAACCATTAATCGTTATTGAATAATTTCCAATATTTTTGTCGGGCGGACTTTAGTCCGCCTATTTCATATACAAACAATTAGAGCGAATTTATCGTAGGCGATATAAATTGAAATCTGTTCACGCCAAATTTTATAGGGAGAACAATATTTCAAGAGCCTACATAAAAATTCACGTCTATCTGACTAAACGGACTCTTTTATGTTAGAAAAAGTTGTGATTGCTAACCGCGGTGAAATTGCTCTACGCATTTTACGTGCTTGTAAAGAATTAGGTATTAAAACTGTGGCAGTTCACTCCACTGCTGATCGTGATTTAAAACACGTTTTACTCGCTGATGAAACCGTTTGTATCGGTCCAGCACCTTCCGCAAAAAGTTATTTAAATATTCCAGCTATCATTGCTGCCGCCGAAGTAACAGGTGCGGATGCAATTCATCCTGGATACGGTTTCTTATCTGAAAACGCTGACTTTGCTGAACAAGTTGAACGTTCAGGTTTCACTTTCATCGGCCCAACTGCAGATGTTATTCGTTTAATGGGCGATAAAGTTTCAGCTATTAAAGCAATGAAAAAAGCAGGTGTGCCTTGTGTACCGGGTTCGGATGGCCCTGTAGGTAATGATATTGCTAAAAATAAAGAAATCGCCAAACGTATTGGTTATCCAATCATCATCAAAGCATCTGGCGGCGGCGGTGGCCGAGGAATGCGTGTTGTTCGTAGCGAAGACGCATTAGAAGAATCTATCGCGATGACCAAAGCAGAAGCGAAAGCTGCATTCAACAATGATATGGTTTATATGGAAAAATACTTAGAAAATCCACGTCACGTGGAAATTCAAGTGTTATCAGATACTCACGGTAATGCGGTTTATTTGGCTGAACGCGACTGCTCAATGCAGCGTCGTCACCAAAAAGTTGTGGAAGAAGCACCAGCGCCAGGTATCACAGAAGAAGTTCGCCGCGATATTGGCTCACGCTGTGCAAAAGCTTGCGTAGAAATCGGCTATCGCGGAGCGGGAACCTTTGAATTCTTATATGAAAATGGCGAATTCTACTTTATTGAAATGAATACCCGTATCCAAGTAGAACACCCAGTAACAGAAATGATCACAGGTGTAGATTTAGTGAAAGAGCAATTGCGCATTGCGGCAGGCTTGCCAATTTCCTTTAAACAAGAGGACATTAAAGTTAAAGGCCATGCAATAGAATGCCGCATTAACGCAGAAGATCCAAAAACATTCTTACCATCTCCGGGCAAAGTAAATCACTTACATTCGCCTGGCGGTTTGGGCGTTCGTTGGGATTCTCACGTTTATGGCGGCTATACTGTGCCTCCACATTACGACTCGATGATCGCAAAACTTATCACTTACGGCGATACACGTGAAGTGGCAATCCGTCGTATGCAAAATGCTTTATCTGAAACAATTATTGATGGTATTAAAACCAATATTCCACTTCATGAATTAATTCTTGAAGATGAGAATTTCCAAAAAGGTGGAACAAACATCCACTATTTGGAGAAAAAATTAGGTATGCATGAATAATTAAACGTTAAATGGCTAACAAAGGTTAGCCATTTTTTATATATTCCGATATTTATTTAATGATAATAAAAACTAAAACGAGCAAAACATTTTGAATTATTCAAAAAAGTTGTAATATGAATAAGTATAAGGAGCGTAGGATATATGCGCCTCTTATACCATTCAAAAAATATACTTTCACTTATAAAAATTTAAGGAAAAAATATGACATTAAAACAACGTTATCAACAAGCTGGTAAAGAAGCCAGTTGGGCATTGAGCTTATCTATTTTATATGTGATAGGTTGGTGCTTATGTGCTTATTTACCTAAAGAAACTCAAGGGCCGATTGGTTTCCCCCTCTGGTTCGAACTCTCTTGTATTTATTTGCCTATTCTGTTTATTGTAATTGGTTATTGGATTATCAAAATTATTTTTCAGGATATTTCTCTTGAAATTAACGATCAGGAGAGTCAGAAATGAATCTAGGTATTATTCTTCCTTTAATTATTTATCTCACTTTTGTTTTTGGTGCGGCAATTTTTGCCTATGTAAAACGTACAAAAGGCGATTTTTTAACAGAATATTATGTGGGAAATCGTTCGATGACTGGTTTTGTGCTCGCAATGACAACTGCATCAACTTATGCCAGTGCAAGTTCTTTTGTCGGAGGGCCAGGCGCAGCTTATAAATACGGATTAGGTTGGGTATTACTTGCGATGATTCAAGTGCCAGTCGTATGGCTTGCATTAGGTGCATTAGGTAAAAAATTCGCGCTATTATCAAGAGAAACCAATGCTTTAACTATTAATGATCTTTTCTTTTATCGCTATAAAAACAAATATTTAGTTTGGCTATCAAGCCTTGCTCTTCTTCTCGCATTTTTTGCGGCTATGACCGTGCAATTTATTGGTGGTGCGCGTTTATTAGAAACAACCATCGGCATTTCTTATACTCAAGCATTACTCTTATTTGCTTTAACGGTAGGTATCTATACTTTTATCGGGGGCTTCCGTGCCGTCGTACTGACGGATACCATTCAAGGTACCGTAATGATTTTTGGGACTATAATCCTCCTTATTGGCACGATTTATGCCCTCGGTGGTGTAGAAAGTGCGGTTAATAAATTAACTGAAATTGATCCTGACTTAGTCACGCCTTACGGGCCAAATGGAATGTTAGATTTCCAATTTATGGCTTCTTTCTGGATACTTGTCTGTTTCGGGGTGGTTGGTCTTCCACATACCGCAGTTCGATGTATGGCATTTAAAGACAGTAAAGCCTTACATCGCGGTATGCTGATTGGAACCATTGTACTTTCAATTATTATGTTGGGTATGCACTTAGCTGGTGCGCTTGGCAGAGCGGTTATTCCAAATTTAACGGTATCAGATCAAGTAATTCCAACATTAATGATAAAAGTATTGCCGCCTATTGTTGCGGGGATTTTCTTAGCTGCACCGATGTCTGCGATTATGTCCACAATTGATGCACAACTTATTCAATCTTCTTCTATTTTTGTCAAAGATTTATACCTTTCTGCGAAACCAGAGGCCGCAAAAAATGAGAAAAAAGTGAGCTATTTTTCATCAATTATTACGCTGATTTTGACCGCACTTTTAATCTTTGCCGCCCTCAATCCACCAGATATGATTATTTGGTTAAACCTATTTGCCTTTGGCGGACTGGAAGCCGCATTTTTATGGGTAATTGTGCTGGGTATTTACTGGGATAAAGCAAATGCTTATGGTGCGTTAAGCTCAATGATTATCGGCTTGGGGAGTTATATCTTGCTCACTCAACTTGGCATAAAATTATTTAACTTCCATCAAATCGTGCCGTCATTAGTATTTGGATTAATTGCCTTTTTAGTGGGTAATAAATTGGGCGAACGTCGTATTGAAAAAACTCAATTAAAAGTTACCGCACTTTAAGTATTAATCAATATGCTGTCACCTTCTTCTAAATGAGAGGAAGGTGATATTTAATTTTCTCACTTTCAGCAATTTCTACGCTAAAACATAGAGTTGGAACAATTCACAGGGATACATCAATGCTCTATCAAATTCTTGCGCTACTTATTTGGAGCAGTTCATTAATCGTCGGTAAGCTCACTTATTCGATGATGGATCCTGTGCTTGTTGTGCAAGTGCGGTTAATTATTGCAATGATTATTGTCATGCCACTCTTTTTACGTCGTTGGAAAAAAATTGATAAACCAATGCGTAAACAGCTTTGGTGGTTGGCATTCTTTAACTATACCGCCGTATTTTTATTGCAATTCATCGGACTAAAATATACATCTGCGTCCAGTGCAGTCACCATGATTGGGCTAGAACCGCTGCTCGTTGTATTTGTCGGGCATTTCTTCTTTAAAGACAAAGCAAAATGGTTTCACTGGCTATTCGGTGCAATGGCATTTATTGGCGTGGCAATTTTAATTAATGGCGGAAAAAATAATGAAGGCATTGATAACATCAGTTTATTCGGCTGTTTATTAGTACTAAGTGCTGGGATCATTTTCGCTGCCGTATTACGTTGGACACAGCGAGTTGTAGCCAAAGTCTCAACGCAGGCTTATACCTCCGTCAGCATTGTTCTTGGCACCATCACAACATTGCCATTTACGCTATTACTCACAGAAAACTGGCAAATATCATTAAATTCTACTGGTATTGCAGGTTTATTATATCTTGCCATTGGCTGTAGCTGGCTTGCCTATTGGTTATGGAATAAAGGCCTTAATAGTGTGGATGCCAATATCTCCGGTGTTTTAGTCGCACTTGAACCGCTATTCGGCATCTTATTTGCTGTATCATTACTTGGCGAAACGCTATCATTTTCAGCCGCACTTGGTATAACAATCATCATGCTCGCCACACTTGGCTCGACTTTACTGCCGAAACTTTTAAAAAAATCGGTATAATATGCCCCATTTTATGAAATAAAGGAAAAAACAAATGGCTTGGATTCAAATTCGCCTGAACAGCACCAATGAAAAAGCAGAACAAATGAGTGATTTTTTAGAAGAAATCGGCTCCGTCTCTGTAACTTTTATGGATAGTCAAGATACACCGATTTTTGAGCCTTTGCCGGGCGAAACGCGTTTATGGGGTAATACCGATGTTATTGCACTATTTGATGCAGAAACAGATATGGCAGAAATTGTCCGCTTATTAAAAGAAGCAAAACACTTAGATAGCAATACGGCATACAAAATTGAACAAATAGAAGATAAAGACTGGGAACGTGAGTGGATGGATAACTTCCACCCAATGCAATTTGGTAAGCGTTTATGGATTTGTCCAAGTTGGCGTGATGTGCCTGATGAAAATGCCGTCAATGTTATGCTTGACCCAGGTTTAGCATTTGGTACAGGCACTCATCCTACAACCGCACTATGTTTAGAATGGCTAGATGGTCTTGATTTAAAAGATAAAAGCGTCATCGATTTTGGTTGTGGATCTGGTATTTTAGCCATTGCAGCATTAAAACTTGGTGCGAAAAGTGCGGTGGGAATTGACATCGATCCACAAGCCATTCTGGCCAGTCGCAATAATGCTGAGCAAAATGGCGTGGCAGATCGCCTACAGCTGTTCTTATCTGATGAAAAACCCTCTGATTTAAAAGCAGATGTCGTGGTGGCGAATATTCTTGCTGGCCCTCTCAAAGAACTTTACCCAATCATTAGCCAACTTGTTAAGCCGAATGGCGATCTTGGTTTATCGGGCATTTTAGAAACTCAAGCTCAATCGGTATGCGATGCCTATACGCAAACATTTGCGTTAGAGCCAGTCGCGGCGAGAGAAGAATGGTGCCGAATTACGGGTAAGCTAAAAACGCTTTAATTTCTTTTTGTCAATCAAAAAAAGTGTATTTTTTAAACAAATTTCACTTTGCAAAGCAAGGCAAAATGCGTATTATAGCCAGCCTTGTCGGTTGTCGAGCAGTTCGATATAAATTAGATTTAGGCTTGCTAGGAAAGGAACGTAAAATGCGAATCGGTTCATACCAATTAAAAAATCGTGTTTTACTTGCACCAATGGCAGGTATTACCGACCAGCCTTTCCGCCGTCTTTGTGCATATTATGGTGCGGGGCTTACATTTTCAGAAATGATGTCCACAAATCCGCAAGTTTGGCATACCGAAAAATCCAAATTGCGTTTGGCACATAGCGAAGATTTAGGTCTCAATGCGGTGCAAATTGCAGGTAGTGATCCACTCGAGATGGCGCAAGCCGCTGCTATTAACGTGGAATATGGCGCTCAAATCATTGACATTAATATGGGATGCCCTGCCAAAAAAGTAAATCGCAAACTCGCAGGCTCTGCGTTGTTGCAATTTCCTTATTTGGTGGAAAAAATCTTGCGAGAAGTAGTGTCCGCCGTCAATGTGCCAGTGACCTTAAAAATTCGTACAGGCTGGGATAAATCTAATCGAAATTGCGTTCAAATCGGCAAAATTGCAGAACAATGTGGCATACAAGCATTAACGGTGCATGGTCGTACACGCGCTTGTCTTTTTGAAGGTGAAGCGGAGTACGATAACATTAAAGCCGTTAAACAAGCGATTGCTATACCAGTTATAGCTAATGGCGATATTGATTCTGCTCGGAAAGCAAAATTCGTTCTTGATTATACTGGAGCGGATGCCATTATGATCGGTCGTGCTGCCTTAGGTAACCCTTGGTTATTTCAAGCGGTAGAAAACCTAATTGAGCATAACTCGATAAGTCAAATGCCAAGTTTAAAAGAAAAGTGTGGTCAGATTTTGCGTCATATTCAAGAATTACATCAATTCTATGGCGAACAAAAAGGCTATCGCATTGCGCGTAAACACGTAGCTTGGTATTTACAGGGAATTCAACCTGATTCCGTTTTTAAACAGACTTTTAATGCAATTAGTGATCCAAAAGAGCAGCTGATTGTATTGGAAGATTTTTTCAATTTAATTTTGGATAAAGAAAAATGTTAGAACAACAACGTAATTCTGCCGATGCCTTAACGGTATCAGTATTAAATGCGCAATCACAAGTGACCAGCAAACCATTACGCGATTCAGTCAAACAAGCGTTGCGTAATTATTTAGCACAATTAGATGGTCAAGATGTGAATGATCTTTACGAGCTAGTATTAGCGGAAGTTGAACACCCTATGTTAGATATGATTATGCAATATACTCGTGGTAATCAAACCCGTGCAGCAAATATGCTTGGTATCAACCGTGGTACATTACGTAAAAAATTAAAAAAATACGGTATGGGATAAGGCGATATTCTTTTATTAACAAAAAGATTGAATGTTTTTCATTCTATTTTAAAAATTAGCCCCAAGTAATTTGGGGCTAATTTATTATTACAATTTAAGATCTTCGATGTGCATTTTTCATAATGCGATCTTTTGTTACTTTCCATTCACGTTCTTTAATATCATCACGTTTATCCTGTTGTTTTTTACCTTTGGCTAAACCAATTTTGACTTTTGCCCACGCACTTTTCCAGTAAAGAGAAAGTGCAACTATGGTAAAACCGTCTCGGTTTGCTTTGCCAAATAGGGATGCTAATTCGCGTTTATTTAACAATAACTTACGAGTGCGAGTTGGATCACAAACAATATGCGTTGATGCAACATTTAATGGCTGAATGCTTGCGCCGAATAAAAAGGCTTCGCCATTTTTAAAAATAACATAACTATCACTAATATTTGCCTTGCCTGCGCGTATAGATTTGACTTCCCAGCCTTGTAATTCAAGACCTGCTTCAATTTCATCTTCAATAAAATAATCGTGTCTTGCACGTTTATTCAGTGCGATAGTATTTGAATTGGGTTTTACTTTTTTCTTTGTCATAATTTTATCCCTTATTTTGCCTGAGGCATTTTATCGGATCTCTATTTTGATAGCAAAAAGATCATCTAGGTAGAACTGGCAGTCGCATTTATTTTCAATCTTTAAAAATAAATGATTTGTAGAAAATAAGAGAAAAACTGACCGCACTTTTTAAGAAAAAACAGACACATTGTTGTGTCTGTTTGAGAAAGATAAAAAGATGAATTAAGTGTTAGTGATTTATATAGTGAATAAAGGATTATTCCAAACGTTTTGCCACTTTAAGCCAATCAGCCTTAAATACACGCTGCATATTATTAATGGCATCAATAATATCGTGATGAACGAGCTGTTCATTTTGGATACCTACGCAATAGCCGCCCTTGCCTTGTAGCAATAAATCTACTGCGTATGCGCCCATACGTGAGGCAAGAATACGGTCAAAAGCACAAGGAGAACCACCACGTTGAATATGCCCTAAAACGGTTGCGCGAGTTTCGTGGCCTACGCGAGCTTCAATTTCTTTTGCCAGAGAATGAACATCAGTTAAAAGTTCAGTGATAGCAATAATAGCGTGGCGTTTACCGCGAATAATGCTACGTTCAATTTGTTGAATTAATTCTTCGCGATTAAATTCAATTTCTGATGCGACGATATATTCGCAACCGCCAGCGATCCCCGCAGAAATCGTTAAGTCACTACAATGGCGACCCATAATTTCAACGATAGAAATACGTTGGTGTGAGCTTGATGTATCACGTAAACGGTCGATTGCATCCACTGCAGTTTGTAATGCGGTTTGATAACCGATGGTATAGTCAGTACCTGCCACATCATTATCAATAGTACCGGGTAATCCAACACAAGGGAAACAGTGTTCTTCGGTTAATAATTTTGCCCCCATATAAGAACCGTCACCACCGATAACCACAAGTGCATCAATGCCGTGAGAACGTAAAATTTCCGCACATTTTGCCCGAATATTAGGATCTTTAAATTCAGGAAAACGTGCAGAGCCTAAAAAAGTACCGCCACGATTAATGACATCAGATACGCTATAGCGATTTAATTGTTTGATTTTATTATTGTATAAACCTTGGTAACCATCATAGATACCAAACACTTCCAAGCCTTCTGCAAGTGCAGAACGTACTACGCCACGAATTGCGGCATTCATACCTGGCGCATCGCCACCACTTGTTAAAACTGCAATTTTTTTAATCATAATTTACCTACTTTTAACCATAATTGAAAATGGGCATAAGATTACATCATTCAAAGAATCTGCTCTAGCAAAATTTGACGAGATTTTGATCTACATTATTTTTCACAGAACAGTTGCCATTTCAAATTTTGTAAATGTTTTCTTTCTATATCCACAACGTATTTTTGCAAATGTTGTTGTACTTTATCGACAGATAAATGTTTAGAACGCGTTGGTTGCTGTATTTTCTGTGAATATTGAAATTGCACAAAGCCACATTGGGGCAATTGTCGTCCTTTCATTACATTGACTTGCCAAGATGGATTTTCCTTCGTTGGCGAATAGATGACATATCCATTTAATTCATTTGGATTGGTCGAATTTTCTGGAATAGTATCAAAATGAAAATCTTTCACGTCTGTATTGCGATAAATGCGTTCTCTCAATGCAATGCGTTCTTTAATTGAACGTGCTGGTTGATTGCGATCAAAAAGAATTTCAATTTCAGATTGCCAATTTTCTAGCGTATCTGGCTTAGATATATACGCATAGCGTGCAATGGTTCCTAAATCTTGGCTGCCAGTAAGTACATAATGTTTGCCATTATATTCTAACTGCGTAGGCACATTTAATTGGGTCAGCTTAGTTGCACAGCCTGAAAGTATAAGTGCGGTCAAAATAACAAAAATTTTATTCATTAATATCTCGCTTAAAGACAAATTCAGTTTCAGTGGAGGATGCTGAATCAAACCAATAACCAGCTAAATCAAATTCTTTTAATTGTTCAATGTTGGTTAAACGATGTTGAATAAGATAACGGCACATTAAGCCTCGTGCTTTTTTAGCATAAAAGCTAATTACTTTGTATTTTCCATTTTTATTGTCTAAGAAAACTGGCTTGATAATTTTGGCGTTAAGTTGGTTTTCTTTAACAGATTTATAATATTCATCAGAGGCTAGATTGACTAATACATTATCGCCTTGTGCATCAATAGCTTGTTGAACTGCTTGGGTAATCACATTTCCCCAAAAGGCATACAGATCTTTTCCTTTCGGATTGGCTAATTTTGTCCCCATTTCTAATCGGTAAGGTTGCATTAAATCAAGCGGTTTTAAAAGTCCATAAAGCCCAGACAGCATACGTAAATGGGATTGCGCAAAAATGACATCATCTTCCGAAAGGGAATCAGCATCTAAACCTGTATAAACATCGCCTTTAAATGCAAAGAGTGCAGGGCGAGAATTGTCTTCATTGTGAATTTTTGTCCATTCTGCAAAGCGTGCGGCATTTAAACCTGCCAACTTATCGCTGATAGACATTAATGATGAAAGATCTTGCGGAGAAAGTTTACGACAAACCTCAATAAGTTGTTCGCTGTAATCGGTAAAGTGCGGTTGAGAAACAGGAAAATTTTTTACCGCACTTTCAAAATCAAGGGTTTTGGCAGGGGAGATAATCGCTAACATAATCGTCCTTTTATGAAAAAAGAATGGGCGTATCTTAGCATAAAAATTTACGTTAAACGCGTTTATATAAGCCATTTTCACTTATGATAAGATCTTGCAACTCAAGATCGAGCAACTGAACAAGCAAAACATCGACACTCAAGTTAAATTCTTCCGCTAAATCATCAATGCTCACAGGCGTGTAACCAATACGCGAGTAAAGTTTCGGGTGGCTTGGTGCTTCTACTAATCGGCGAGGATCAGGTGGTGGCGTGTAATTAGGCACGGCGATCTGGTCAAAATCAATTTCAGTTTGGCTATGGATTGAATGTTGATAGAGGGTTTCCAAAATATCTTTAGCATTTTCTACCAACATTGCACCTTGTTTAATTAGGCGATGACAACCTTGACTTGATTCATTTTGAATATTGCCTGGCACAGCAAAAACCTCTCGGTTTTGTTCCAACGCATACCGTGCAGTAATAAGTGATCCGCTTTTTTCGGTGGCTTCAACAACAAGCGTGCCGACTGAAAGCCCGCTAATAATCCGATTACGACGTGGGAAATTAGCGGCAATGGGGGCTTGGTTTGGTAAGAACTCAGAGACTAATGCGCCATTATTTTCGATGATTTGTGCCGATAATCTTTGATGTTTAGAGGGATAGATTTTTTCTAATCCACTGCCTAAAACCGCAATAGTTTGTCCTTGAATATTGACCACAGCTTGATGGCAATGTCCATCAATTCCTAATGCAAGTCCACTAGTAATCGTAAAGCCAGCTAATGAAAGTTCTGTCGCAAAATGTTTTGCCCAATATTCTCCGTAAGTCGTGCAATAACGGCTTCCAACCATTGCCATTTGGCGTTGTGAAAGTGCGGTTAAATTTCCTTTTACAAATAATAGTGGCGGAAAACTTGCGGTCTGTTTCAACAAAAAGGGATAAAAAGGGGAAAAATAATTCACTAAATGATTTCCCTCTTTTTGTGACCACACAAGTGCAGGCTCAATAAATTTTGCTTCAGGCTTGAACCAACGGCGAATTTGGATGGCTCCCCACCCCATTTGTCGGAAAGCAACATCATCATAATTAAGTAATTCATTTAAGGTAATATTGGACAAAATTTTATCAATGCCAACGCCGCCAAGTTTAGGCACTTGCATTAAACGGAGTAATGTGTAGGTAATGTCATTCATATTTTTTCCTTTTTATTTGAAAATCTAGTATGGAAAAAACGAAGGAGAGAAACGATTAATTTAAAAGCATTTTGCGATGCAGATCGCAAAAATTCTTTTTAATGAATAAAAAATTGCAAAATTTTTCTTATTTTGAAAATGTAAAAAATCCAATAAGAAAAATTTGTTGATTAGGATTGTATTGGTTAAATATGCTAATTTTATTAAGTTTATTAGTTAAATGTATATTTTATGAAGTGTAAGTAGGTTTATTTTTAATATAAAATGCCAAAAAAATAGTTTGACAGCCAGTTTTTTATTCGTAATATGGAAAACGTTTTACACAGCAGGATTTTTATTTATGTTTCGTATTGTTTCCTTATCTCTCAACCTACTGCTCTCACATTTTGTGTGCGGCTAAGTTGTGGACAAAAAACAGTCAGATGTAAATACCCAATTTTAAACCCGCACTTTATAAGTTGCGGGTTTTTTATCTAAAAAATACAGGAAAAACGCACCGCACTTTTGGAGTGATTTTAGAGGAACTTTTAGTAAGGACATTTAGTAAGGACGACATTTAGTAAGGATATTGTTATGACAGATCGCGTTATTATTTTTGATACCACCTTGCGTGATGGGGAACAGGCATTAAAAGCAAGTTTGACGGTAAAAGAAAAATTACAGATCGCTTTAGCACTTGAACGCTTAGGTGTGGATGTAATGGAAGTAGGGTTTCCTGTTTCTTCTCAAGGGGATTTTGAATCTGTTCAAACCATTGCTCGCCATATTAAAAACGCGCGTGTTGCTGCGTTATCTCGAGCGGTAGATAAAGACATTGATGCCGCATACGAAGCATTGAAAGTGGCAGAAGCATTCCGTATTCATACGTTTATTGCAAGTTCCGCATTGCACGTTGAAGCGAAATTAAAACGTTCTTTTGATGATGTGGTAGGAATGGCAGTTGCAGCAGTGAAACGCGCACGTAATTATACGGATGATGTTGAGTTCTCTTGCGAAGATGCAGGCCGTACAGGCATTGATAATATCTGTCGTATTGTTGAAGCGGCAATTAACGCAGGTGCAACTACGGTAAACATTCCAGATACAGTCGGTTTTTGCTTACCAAATGAATACGGCAATATCATTGCTCAAGTGCGTAGTTGCGTGCCGAATATTGATAAAGCAGTGATTTCCGTGCATTGCCACAATGACTTAGGTATGGCAACCGCTAATTCTTTAACGGCAGTACAAAATGGTGCACGCCAAATTGAATGTACCATTAATGGAATTGGTGAACGTGCGGGCAATACCTCTCTTGAAGAAGTGGTTATGGCAATGAAAGTGCGTCAGGATTTTATGGGCGTGGATACCCATATTAATACTCAAGAAATTCACCGTGTCAGCCAAATGGTAAGCCAACTTTGCAATATGCCGATTCAGCCGAATAAAGCCATTGTGGGTTCAAATGCTTTTGCCCATTCTTCTGGCATCCATCAAGATGGTATGTTGAAAAACAAAAATACCTACGAAATTATGTCTCCAGAAACCATTGGATTGAAAAAAGAAAAATTAAATTTAACCGCACGTTCTGGTCGTGCAGCTGTGAAAGGTCATATGGCAGATATGGGTTACACCGAACAAGATTACGATTTGGATAAATTGTATGACGAGTTCTTAAAATTGGCGGATAAAAAAGGTCAAGTGTTTGATTATGATTTGGAAGCATTGGCGTTTATCGATATGCAGCAAGGGGATGAAGATCGTTTGGTATTAGATAAACTTTCGGCACACTCCACCAAAGAATATCCAGCAACTGCGTTTGTTCAATTGAAGTTGGATGGCGAAAAATTAAGTACGTCTTCAATTGGCGGTAATGGCCCAGTGGATGCGGTTTATAACGCCATCTTAAATTTAACGGGTTTAGAAATCAAAATGTCTCACTATAACTTAACTGCTAAAGGCGAGGGCGCAGAAGCATTAGGGCAAGTGGATATTGTGGTAGAACACAAAGGGCGTAAATTCCACGGCGTCGGTTTAGCGACAGACATTGTTGAATCTTCCGCACTTGCTTTAGTCCACGCCATCAATGCCATTTATCGAGCGCATAAAGTGGCAGATATTAAGAATCATAAACAGCATTAATTTATCGAGTTCCCCTTTTTAGCAAAGAGGGGAAAAATACAAAAAAACTAACCGCACTTTTGAAGTAAAAAATAGGAAAAATAATATGCAATCATACAATATAGCAGTATTAGCAGGCGATGGTATCGGCCCCGAAGTCATGGCGGAAGCCATTAAGGTATTAAACAGAGTTCAAGAAAAATTTGGTTTTAAACTTAACTTCAACGAGTTTTTTGTCGGCGGTGCGGCTATTGATCATTGCGGTTATCCGTTACCAGCAGAAACCTTAAAAGGCTGTGATCAAGCGGATGCCATTTTATTTGGTTCTGTAGGTGGTTCTAAATGGACAAATTTACCACCAGATCAACAGCCAGAACGTGGTGCATTATTGCCTTTGCGTAAACATTTCAAATTATTCTGTAATCTTCGTCCTGCAACCCTTTATAAAGGCTTGGAAAAATTCTGTCCATTACGTGCAGATATTGCCGCAAAAGGTTTTGATATGGTGGTGGTGCGTGAATTAACGGGCGGGATTTATTTCGGTCAGCCTAAAGGTCGTGAGGGGGATGGCGTACAAACCAAAGCATTTGATACGGAAGTGTATTACCAATATGAAATCGAACGCATTGCACGTGCGGCTTTTGAGGCTGCTATGAAACGCAATAAAAAAGTCACTTCTGTAGATAAAGCGAACGTATTGCAGTCTTCTATTTTATGGCGTGAAACTGTGACAGAAATGGCAAAAGACTATCCTGAAGTAACTTTAGAGCATATCTATATCGATAACGCCACAATGCAATTAATCAAAGCACCTGAATCTTTTGATGTTTTACTTTGCTCTAATATTTTCGGCGATATTATTTCTGACGAAGCGGCGATGATCACAGGTTCTATGGGAATGTTGCCATCTGCCAGCTTAAATGAAGAGGGTTTTGGTTTATACGAGCCTGCTGGCGGTTCTGCCCCTGATATTGCAGGCAAAGGCATTGCCAACCCAATCGCACAAATTCTTTCTGCAGCAATGATGTTGCGTTATAGCTTCAACTTAAACGAAGCAGCAGATGCCATTGAAAGTGCGGTTCAAAAAGTCTTGGCTAGTGGTCATCGTACCGCCGATTTGGCAGATGATTCCACACCAGTTTCTACTGCAGAAATGGGTACATTGATTACACAAGCAATTTAATAAAAATAATTAAAGTGCGGTTGAAAAACACATCGAATTTTAACCGCACTTCCCTTAACGAATAGAGAAAAATATTATGGCAAAAACACTTTACGAAAAATTATTTGATTCACACATTGTGTATGAAGCAGAGGGCGAAACGCCAATTTTGTATATTAACCGTCATTTGATTCACGAAGTAACCAGCCCACAGGCCTTTGATGGGTTACGCGTCGCAAATCGCCAAGTGCGCCAAGTAAACAAAACTTTCGGCACAATGGATCACAGCATTTCCACCCAAGTACGAGATGTCAATAAACTTGAAGGTCAAGCGAAAATTCAAGTGTTAGAATTGGATAAAAATACCAAAGCAACAGGTATTAAATTATTTGATATAACAACTAAAGAGCAAGGTATTGTACACGTTATGGGGCCAGAACAAGGTTTAACCTTACCCGGTATGACAATTGTTTGTGGCGATTCACACACCGCAACGCACGGTGCATTTGGTGCCTTGGCTTTTGGTATTGGTACTTCTGAAGTAGAGCACGTATTAGCCACTCAAACTTTAAAACAGGCTCGCGCAAAAAGTATGAAAATTGAAGTGCGTGGTAAAGTCGCATCAGGTATTACGGCAAAAGATATTATTCTTGCCATTATCGGCAAAACTACGATGGCAGGCGGTACAGGACACGTTGTAGAATTCTGCGGAGAAGCGATCCGAGACCTTTCTATGGAGGGGCGTATGACCGTCTGTAATATGGCAATTGAAATGGGTGCAAAAGCAGGCTTGATTGCGCCAGATGAAACCACATTTGCATATTTGAAAGATCGTCCACACGCGCCGAAAGGCAAGGATTGGGATGATGCGGTTGCTTATTGGAAAACCTTAAAATCTGACGATGATGCACAATTTGACACTGTGGTAACGCTAGAAGCAAAAGACATCGCACCACAAGTCACTTGGGGGACAAACCCAGGGCAGGTAATTTCTGTGAATGAAACCATACCAAATCCGCAAGAAATGGCAGATCCTGTACAACGTGCTTCGGCAGAAAAAGCCTTACATTATATTGGCTTGGAAGCTGGCACTAATTTAAAAGATATTAAAGTTGATCAAGTATTTATCGGATCTTGCACCAACTCGCGTATTGAAGATTTACGCGCAGCAGCGGCTGTAATGAAAGGTCGTAAAAAAGCGGATAATGTAAAACGTATTTTAGTAGTACCGGGTTCTGGCTTAGTGAAAGAACAAGCGGAAAAAGAGGGCTTGGATAAAATCTTTATTGCCGCAGGTGCAGAATGGCGTAATCCAGGTTGTTCAATGTGCTTAGGAATGAACGACGACCGTTTAGGCGAATGGGAACGCTGTGCTTCCACGTCAAACCGTAACTTTGAAGGGCGTCAAGGTCGTAATGGGCGTACCCATTTAGTAAGTCCTGCAATGGCAGCGGCGGCAGGAATGTTCGGTAAATTTGTTGATATTCGTGAAGTGGCATTAAATTAAGGCTCAATAAGAGGAAAAAGAAAAATGGCAGGATTTAAACAACTTTCAGGCTTAGTCGTTCCATTGGATGCGGCGAATGTAGATACTGATGCAATTATTCCAAAACAATTTTTACAAGCCATCACTCGCGTAGGTTTCGGCAAACATTTATTCCACGAATGGCGTTATTTAGATGTGGACGGCACTAAGCCAAATCCAGAATTTGTCTTGAATTATCCACGATATCAAGGTGCGACGATTTTGCTCGCACGTAAAAATCTTGGTTGTGGTTCTTCTCGTGAACATGCCCCTTGGGCATTAGCAGACTACGGCTTTAAAGTAATGATCGCCCCAAGTTTTGCAGATATTTTCTATAACAACAGCTTAAACAACCACATGTTACCGATTCGTTTAAGCGAAGAAGAAGTAGAAGAAATCTTCCAATGGGTATGGGCAAATGATGGCAAACAAATCCACGTAGATTTAGAAGCGATGACGGTCACTGTAGGGGATAAAGTTTATCACTTTGAACTGGATGAATTCCGCCGTCATTGTTTGCTAAACGGTTTAGATAATATCGGCTTAACTCTACAGCACGAAGACAAAATCTCAGCATACGAAAAAAATATTCCAGCGTTTTTACGTTAAAAATAAAAAATGAGCTGATTTTTCACCGCACTTAATCACTGAATTTCATTCAAAAATAAAGCCCTGTAATACACAGGGCTTTGTCGTCTATAACGCTAATTCAAACAGGCTTATTAAAAACTAAAACTTAGTTTCACTTCCGCTGTTTTTTGTTTTTCCGCTTGTTTTGCTTTTGTTAATCCACCGATTAGACTTAATTTCACATTATGATATTTCAATTTAAGTCCCGCGTTATATTGCTGTTGATTTTCCACGTTGTAAGCAAAATCATATCTATCTACATTAATTTTGCCGCTGCCTTGATTTGCATCATATCGAGCAGACAAAATTGGCGTAATGGAAAACTCGCCTAAGTGATAAGTATAACTTAAATCAACTTGAGCAAAGGCTGTTTTGACAGATATTGGATTTACTTTAATGCGATCTTGATCTAATGCAAAATTAGCGTTTGATAAGTAACTATAACGAACCCCTACAGTTGGTTTAACAGCAAAATTGCCAAGATTAAATGCTTTGCCTGCGGTTAAACCAAATTGTGCAGTATGGCGAGCAAATTTCGCATTATGATTAGTTTGTAAGTTGCTTTGGAAATTACCATAGCCTAAATCCACCGCTAAATACCAATGATTATCCGCATAATATTTAGAATAGAAATTAACTTGTGCTAGAGTATTTTTACTGCTTGCCTTATCAAAGTTGTTACTATTGCGAACATAAGTAAACACGCCACCTAACTGAACATTGTTTGAGATTGTTTGATCCCAACCAAGTTGAGTTTGCGTACTTTTAGAACTAAAACGACGATATTGCTCTGAGGAATAATTTTTGTTCATTGAAGTATTAGATACCCAAACGTTATATTGCCCCTCGTTATTCATTTCTAACTGGCTAATATGTTGAGAAACTGCTTTCCCTACATTTAATGCAACAAATTGTGCTTTTGCCCTTGCATCAGAAATTACCGCATTTGTGTTTGTACTTGTGAGATCGCGCAATGGTACTGCAGAACGATCGCTGTCACTTGTAACAGTTGGTTCCGAGCTAACATTTCTTCTACTTCTACGTCTACTATTTGTCTTATTACTTTCTGAATTATCAGCTACTGTTGTTTTTTCAGTAGAAGTCTCTTGAGGCTGGCTAACACTTCTTCTATGTCTACGATTTGGCTTACTGCTTTTTGAATTATCAGCTACTGTTGTTTTGTCAGTAGAAGTTACTGTTGTTTCTTCAGTAGAAGTCTCTTTAGGCTGGCTAACACTTCTTCTACTTCTACTTCTACGTCTACTATTATCAGCTACTGTTGTTTCGTTAGTAGAAGTTACCGTTGTTTCTTCAGCAGAAGTCTCTTGAGGCTGGCTAATACTTCTTTTACGTCTACTCTTTGGCGTACTGCTTTCTGAATTAACCGCAGGTTGAGTTGTATTCTCTGGATTTTCCACTACAGAGTTTCCAGTGTTTACTGTTGTGTTTTCTGTCACAGGTTGTTCAGCTTTTGTGCTTGAATTCTCTGTTGGTTTAACAGATGTTGAATTATTTGCTACAGAATTATCCGCAACAGTATTCGCTTTATGCTGACTAGCATCTTCGGTCGTAGCCGCAGTTTGTGTTTGTGGTTTATCGGATTTTTCAGCAGTTTCTGTCATTGCGGTTGCAGATCCAGTATTTATTGAATTCTCTGGTGCAGGTTGTTCAGTGCTTACTGTTGCACTTGGTTGTGTTTGCAGTTGAGCTTGAACTTCTTCTGCATTATTAACAGTCGGAACCTTTTCACTTTCAAGCACTGCTTGCGGTTGAACAGTTTCAGACTGTTCCTGTTTCGGAGACGCTTGAGAAGCAACTTTAGGGGCTTCTTGAGTTTTCTCTGTTTCTACTTTAGCCGTTTTCTCTGTTTCTGTTGGTTGAGAAACTTTATTTTCTGCTTGATTTTGTGATACAGATGTTACAGGTTCAGCGTTAGTTTTTTCACTTGGTTGAGTTTCTTCCGATGGTTTACCGTTCGGTGTAGTTGTATCTTCCGCAGTAACTGTTGTCGGTTGTGTTTGCAGTTGAGCTTGAACTTGAGTTTCTTCTACTTTCGTATCAGTTGAAACTTCTTTAGGAGCAGGCTCTGCTTGTTTCGGAGACGTTTCAGAAGTCATTTGAGGTGCTTCTTGAATTTCATCTTTTTCTACTTTAGCTGTTTCTTTTGTTTCAGTCGTTTGAGTTTCCTCGGTTTCACTTCCACTTTGAGCCACTTCATTTGTTTGAGTGTTAGCTTTTACACTTGGTTTAGCTTCTTTTGCAACTTCATCATTTTGAGCTGTTGTCTCGGTTGCGTCTTGCTCGTTTTTCTCTACGGTTTCACTTTCTTGCGGATTATTTTCAGCCACTGTTTTAGTTGTCTCTGATGGTGTAGCAGGCGCAGGTGGTGGAACTGGTGCTTCAACACGAGCGGTTTCTTCATTGTTACTTGATACGCTAGGGGCATCAGCTTGAATATCATTGGGCATTGCAATACTTGGCGTATCGACAGTTTGATTTCTTTTTTCCGCCTCTGGGTTATGCAAGTAATAACGTCCACTATCTTCTTTCAAAGTATAGCTCCAAGCACCTCGATCAACTTTGCCATTTGCTAATGTCACTTTTAAATTACTTCTTTCAGCAACTGTTGAAGCATCAAAAAGCGTGAGTTCATTATGATTTGGCTCGCCTGTTTTATCTGCTACTTGTAATGTAAAGTTACCTGTAGCGGATTTGGTTACAATAACTTTGTCATTTTTCTTATTGGTAAAATCAACCCAATAATAGAAAGAACCGTTACCTGATAAGCTATTCACAGTCAGCGTGTTATATGTAGTTACTTTATTTGCATCGTTTTGTACATTTAAATGAATATGCCCATTTGCTAGATCTAATTGATGAACATCACTATTTCCTGTTAAATGCCATTTACTATTTTCGGTTAAACGTACTTGGCTATTTTCTGTGCTGTGAATTGTGCCGAATAAATTGGCTTTGCCTAAGACAAAGTTTGCATTACCTGATAAATTTACATTGCCAGATACATTGGTGGCGTTAAAGCTATTAAGGGCTTTATCGGATAACTTGTCAGTAGTGCAAGTCACATAGCCCGTATAGTCAGAACGTACACAAACGGTATCGCCTGCTTTATAGCCAATATGAACTTGTGCATTATCAGAAGCTGTGATATTTGACGTAATACTTTCAACATTGCGACCTGAATAAAGGGTTGCGTTATTGGTTACATTAATATTTGTTGCTTTAAAATTGCGGTTAATCCAGTCGTCTTCTACCACCACTTCATTATTTTCAGCAAAGTGTTTATCTTTTTCTGTTGAAGAAATACCTGCAATATCTCTTGCGTGCGGTGTTGGTCTGCCTGAAAGGAATAAGGTGCCTTTTTCAACCTTTAAATCGCCATTAAGGTTTGTACCGCCTGTTAATAAAAAGCGATTTTGCTCGGTTTTACCACTAAAGGTAACGTTTAATTTGCCGTTTTGATCTGCCTTATTTTCTTCCTCACCAAAATAACCGTTAAAGCCATTCATACGCTCGTTGTTGATATGGTTCATTACATTTCTTTTGGCTTCATCGGAAGTTTTACCCATATATAGCCAATTTTCATTGCTTTCTCCGCTGTTTTGAGGCAATTCTGAACGAGTGCTAGCACCTGTTTTTAATGCGTAATAGGATCTGTTATCCTGATTAAAATACAGCTGCCCTCCAAGTTGTACCCGTCTAGGCAAGAAAGGATTATCTTCATTTTGTTGTGGTATATCGTATATTCGATTAATTTGACTTGTACTTGTAATCAAATTATCCCCAGTAATTGTTACAGTAGAGGTTTTGTTGGTATTGTGATTTACTATTCTTGCACCATCATCAATATTACGGATATGTTCAAAAGTGAGATTATTGCCATTGGCATCTAATCGACCGCCTCTAAAGCCAAAGTAAATGGAATTTGGATCTACTTGTTTATCATCATTAAGTACAACAGTTGAGCGACCACTTACTATACCTACTTGTGAAAAGGCTTTAACTTTATTATTGGCATCAGCTTGTTGTTTTAAGATAACAGTACCATCGCCCACTTTTAGCGAACCTTTATTTTCTCCCTTTCCTTCTACAATTAATGTTCCTTTGCCGATTTTAGCTAAACGATCAGATTGTGGGTTATGCACTTTCCACGTTACTGTTTTTCCATCAGCAACAGAAACGCCAGCTCCTTTCCAAGTGGTACTATCAGAAGTGCCTTTAACCTCATAATCTCCTTCAAAGAATAATCCGCCTGCACCTTGATCGATATTATTATTTAAGGTAAGTGTTCCACTTCCTTTAAGAGTGATGCTTTTTCCATTGTTAGCTTTTTCTCCATCAGTTTTTTTTGTGTCATCAAATAAGCTAACACTTAAAGGTTCTCCCCCTCCCCCCGTAATCGTACTTGTATTGCCAGTGGCTTTCCAACTATATTGGGTGTTAGAACCAGTTAAAGAACCTGCACTATCTTTATTGAGAACATCTTTAGTAAATTGAGATTTATAAATATTCCATTCTTGTCAAGATTTTTTGTTATAACCCGCCCAAAAATCATAAGACCCAAGAAAAAGCCATTTTCCTTTTTCTCTATCATATACAAATAATGGGGAGCCACTGTCGCCTAAAACAGCATAATTGGTAAGAGGATCTTGAGATAATATTCCTTTTGGATCGCGGTGTTCCTCTTTTGAATTGCCAAAACCAATTAGTCCATTATTTTCGTGGTTTACTTTATAAGGTGTGCCTGCAATACCATAGGTATAAGCATTACCAACTAATTTAAGATTATTTCCACCAATATCCCAGTTTTTCAACAGATTTCCTTTGTTATCTTTTTGCGACAAGATTAATTTGTAATAAGCTCCCTTTTCGTAGATAAACTGGGTACCACTTCCTAGTCTTACAAAAGCAGGATATTTATTCTGATCATTATATGTGCCAGCATCACTACTTGCAGTTGAAGCCTCTATTGGTGCAACTTCGGTAACAAATTTATCAAGACGTGGCATATAGTAGTCTTCACGACGTTTTTGAGCATCTTGTTCTTCTTTTGTTGTGAAAGACTTTGCATTCTCTTTAGGAAAATCATTTTTTTCAACGGTGTAATATCTGTTTTCTTCAGAGGATACATCTCGGTGTGCTTTGGCATTGCCATTATTCATATTGCCATTTAAGTTCCCAAAATGTAGTTCACTCACGCCGTTACTAACGTGTTTTACACCTACTACATATTGTGGATTTATCAATGTGGCGATGCGTTTATCTACATCCACCACACTAAAGTCAATCATAGGAATATCTTTAGGTAGCGCACTGCCCAAATTATTATTTTTTTTATCTCTCACTTCCACATTTGTTGCACCAACAGAAAACTTCCCTTTATTTTCTGCAAAATCACGAAATATTTGATAATCCACATCGTCTCTCACTAACGCAGCTTCTGTATAAGGGGTTAATGCGTAGGCGACAGTAAGCGCAATAAAATTGAGTTTGAATTTTTTATTTAGCATAGAAGCTGTCCTTATTAATTAAGTTTAAAAAGTAGATTTGATATACGGTTACAAGTTGATTCAAATTTTGGCTGTGTTGCGTTGATAGTTTGCAAGTTGTCTTCATCTTTATAATGAGCGAGCTTTATAGCATAAATCGCTCAAAACTTGAATTACATTTACGAGGTAATGATAATAATTTTTGATATTTTTTAAAAAATTGGCGTATTTTCCACCGCACTTTTGGCTAATTTAAGGCGTTAATGATGCCATTATGAACAGAAAACATTTTTTTGTTTTCCACTTGCATTTCTTTTAGTTGTCTTTGCGTAATGGCGGTAACAAACACTTGTGAGCCACTTTGTTGTAATCGTTCTGCCAACAAGGCACGTTTGTATTGATCTAATTCCGAGGCAAAATCATCGATTAAAAAAATACAATGGCGTTGCTTTTCTTTCATTAAATGCTCGCCCTGCGCTAGTCTTAATGCACACATTAAAAGTTTAAGTTGTCCACGAGAAAGCACATCTTCCACTGGCAATCCTTGTGCTTTGAAACGAAAATCCGCTTTTTGAGGGCCAGCAAAGGTGTAATTTAAGGCACGATCTCGTTCAAAATTTTGTTGAAGAATTTCATAATAATCAGCATTTTTTTCCCATCCTTGATGAAAGCTGACATTAATTTCTAATTCAGGCAGAAAAAGTTGGCAAGTTTGCTCAATTTCAGGGCGCAGTGCTTCTGCATATTCGGCACGCCATTGACTTACTTGATGGGCAAGTTTAGCAAGTTCAACGTCCCAAATTTTTATGGCAGAGTAAGGCTGATTTTGTGCAAGGGCGGCATTTCGTTGTTTGAGTAATCGATTGAGATTGCTCCAAGCGGAATAGAAACTTGTTTGGTGATGGAATAATCCCCAATCTAAAAACGCGCGGCGATAACTTGGCCCACCGTTGAGTAAGGTTAAGCCCTCTGGGGTGATTAATTGCATTGGTAAAAGATGGGCGAGATCGGAAATTTTATTGCCATCTTCACCGTTAATTTTTACTAAGGTGTTGCCTTGACGAAGTTTTTGTAAGCCGATAGACCATTGATGTTGGCTTTCTTGGATTTTTCCAAATAGGGTAAAGTGCGGTTCGTCGTAAGAAATGATGCGATTTGTGACCGCACTTTTAAATGAACGTCCGTGACCAAGATAAAAAATGGCTTCTAATAAGCTGGTTTTTCCGCTGCCGTTGTTGCCGATTAGAAAGTTAAAGCAGGGATCAAAATCAAGATCCACTGCTGTTAAATTACGAAATTTTTCGACCAGTAAACGAGAAATCGCCATATTATAAACGCATTGGCATAATGACGTATTCGCAGCTGCTGTCTTCACAGTTTTCAATTAAGCAACTGGAGAACGCATCAGTTAAGCACATTCGCACTTGATTACATTTAAGTGCATTCAGCACATCAAGAATATAGGTCACATTAAAGCCCACTTCTAATTCTTCGCCATTGTAATTGACATCGACAATTTCTTCTGCTTCTTCGTGTTCTGTATTTGAGGCAGTAATTTTAAGCTGGTTTTCCTTTAAGCTTAAACGTACACTGCGTGCTCGTTCATTAGATAAAATGGACGCACGAACAAAAGCCTGTTTCAGCATTTCCCAACTGCCTTCGACAATTTTTGTGGCATTACGAGGCAATACTCGGCGATAGTCAGGAAAGCGACCATCAATTAATTTTGATGTAAATACCGTGTTTTTTAAATGGACACGTAAATTGTTCGTGCCAATTTGTAAACGTGCTGGTTCATCGTTTGTTTCTAATAAACGAACCAGCTCTAACACGCCTTTACGAGGTAAAATCACAGAATGATTTTGTAATTCTTGTTCAAGTGAGATAGTACACACCGCAAGTCTATGACCATCTGTTGCCACAGTTCGCAATAAATTGCCCTCTGTTTCAAATTTCATACCATTTAAGAAATAGCGTGCATCTTGGTTTGCCATAGAAAATTGAGTGGATTCAATTAAACGGCGTAAGGTATTTTGCGGTAGTTCAAAATCCACTTCAGACTGCCAATCTGTGAGGTTTGGATATTCTTCAGCAGGTTGGGTTGTCAGCGTAAAACGGCTACGCCCAGACTGCACTAATGCACGATCTTGTTCAAAAGTCACCGTAATTTCTGACTCATCAGATAAAGTGCGGCAAATATCTAAGAATTTTTTTGCTGGAATGGTAAAAGTGCCATTTTCAGAAGATGATGAAAGCTGAGTTTGACTAGAGAGTTCAACTTCTAAATCTGTCCCTGTGATAGTCAGACGATTGTCTTCAATTTGTAACAACACATTGTTTAATACAGGAATATTTGGGCGATTACTCAATACGCCACATACTTGTTGCAACGGTTTTAATAAATTTTCTCTTGAAATGCTAAATTGCATTGCGTTCTCCTTTTATGCGGACAAAGTGCGGATCAAATTCGCCCAATCTTCTTGAATGCTATTGTCTTGCTCACGGAATTTTGGCACTTCACGGCAAGCGTTTAATACGGTCGTGTGATCACGATCAAATGCACGACCGATTTCAGGCAAACTGCGGTTTGTTAATTCTTTTGCTAATGCCATGGCAATTTGGCGTGGGCGAGTCACTGAACGTGCACGACTTTTTGATTTTAAATCTGAAACCTTAATTCGATAATATTCAGCCACCACTTTTTGAATATTTTCAATGGTAACTAAGCGTTCTTGCAGAGCCAAAATATCTTTTAAGGTATCACGCACGAAATCAATATCAATGTCACCGCCTTTGAAGTCTTGCATTGCTTTTACACGATTTAACGCACCCTCAAGTTCACGCACGTTGGTACGCAAGCGTTGAGCAATGAAGAAAGCGACTTCTTCTGGCAAGTTCAGATTATGTTCTTCCGCCTTTTTCAATAAAATCGCTACACGGGTTTCAAGATCGGGCGGCTCAATGGCCGTTGTTAAGCCCCAGCCAAAACGTGATTTTAAACGTTCTTCAATTTTTTCAATTTCTTTAGGATAACGATCCGAAGTTAAGATAATTTGGCGACCCGTTTCAAACAAGTTATTGAAAATATGGAAGAATTCTTCTTGAGTTTTTTCTTTTTCAGCGAAAAATTGAATGTCATCTACTAAAAGTGCATCGAGAGAACGATAGAATTTTTTGAACTGATCCATTTTATTATCACGCACTGCTTTTACCATATGTTGCATAAAGTTGTTGGCGTGAATATAAAGTACTCGCGCATTCGGTTTATTGGCTAAAATGCCGTTGCCAATGGCGTGTAACAAGTGAGTTTTCCCTAAACCAGTGCCACCATATAAAAAGAAAGGATTAGCCGAAGGTTCGCCTGGTGCTTGAGCAAGTTTTTGACCGACTGCACGTGCGAGTTGGTTCGATTTACCTTCAACAAAGTTATCAAATAAGTGTTTAGTATTGAGATGAGATTCAAATTTTACTGAAGCACTAGATTCAGCTTGAAAATCTACCGCACTTTCTGATCTAAGTGATATATTTGGCGTATTTTCTACTACTTTAGGTGCAGGCTTGACCCCTTCTTTTAAAGAAATACGCAGTTCAGGATTTTGTGCAAGTGTTTGACAAATTTGCTGGATTTGTGCGAGATAATGGGTTTCCACCCAACCTTTCACAAACATATTAGAAGCATATAAAACAATGTGGTTATCCGCCACCACATCAGCCTGTAAAGGACGAAGCCAAGTGCTAAGATCGCTGGCTGAAACTTGATCTTGAAGTTGTAACAGGCAACTTTGCCAAAGATTTGAGAGAGTCACAAAAGGATCCTTATTGTTTTTGTAATAGAGAAAAGTGCGGTAAAAATTGTCGGAGATTTTACAATAAATGCGTGAAAAGATCTTGTAAAAAATCCAAGTTTGGTTTTTCACTTAACCAGATTATAGAACAGAAAAAGATGCGCCAGTAAGGTATAGATATAGCATGTCTAGTCCATCTGGCGCATTTTAATTTAGAATTTCATTTCTAATGTTAAGGTATAGTTTCGTCCTGATGCTGCGTAGCGAGTATAGCTACCAACATTTTGATGTTGATTGACCGCACCTTGTGCTGTTTGACGCACCGCTTCCCAAGTAACATAGCGATAGTTGAATAAATTATATATCCCTAATCGAAGCATAATATTTTTATTCGCCATGTAATAACCCGATACATCTAAGATATGCCATGCCCGAGTAAGTTTTCTTGTTGATTTTACATCCCTTGAAGTGCTACCCAATGCACGTTTTCCTAGCAATTCATTTTGAGATTTTGCTTTTGATTGAGTAAACATTGTATTAATTCCCCAAGTATTACTTGGATGATCATAGCCTAAACCAATGATATAACGGCTGGGCTGAATGGCATCAAATAAATAACTGCTTACGGAGGCTAAACCAGCATTGATTTTTTGATCTTTAACTTTTACTCGGTTATAAGCAAATGTTGCATACCAACCGTAGGGAATACGTTTCCAGAAACCATTAAAATCTAATTGCGCAGTTATATTTACGCCAACTAATTTTGCATTTTGTGCATTATGATATCCATAATTGCCCTTTCCAGTTCCATTTTTACTAAGTTCTTCAGCAAAGGCGATAAGATTTCGATAAGCATTACTAAAATGACTGATCTCAATATTACCAAAATCCCCTTTTAGAGCGAGACCAAACTCTTGGTTACGAGATGTTTCAGGCTTAAATTTACCTACATAAACCTCGTCATTCTTGCCACCATACCGCCAACCATACATTTCAGCAAAACTAGGATTTCTAAATCCAGTAGAAAGGCGATAAGAAAGATCAAGCCATTCCGTTGGTTTTATGACAATACCAGTATTCCAAGAGAAATTTTTAAATTTACCAACACTAATAGTTGATTCATTAGCTTTTGTACGAGATACGTCATACCGAATATCTAAACCTAAATCAACGTATTTCCCTAATGCCATATTATTGCGTGCTGCGAAATAATAATTTTTCCCTTTAATTAACCGCACTTTACAGTCACTGTAATTAGAGGAGCTACCTTGATAATTACAATGATCTTGTCCTACAAAACCTACTGTTGGTTTTGAGTAGAAGTAAGGACGTGAGTCGTAACCATTTCTTATTTCACCACGTTCCCCTGGAATACTACTTGCCGTAGCGATAACACGTCGAGTTAAATAATCTTTATGCTGAAGCGCTGAAGTAAAGTCATCAAAACCAAGATTGAAGACAATTTGATGAGTAAGCCAATTTTGTTGAATTTTTTTCTCTAAATTCAATTGCAACATGTTATGTTTTTCTTTATAAACATTTCTATCAGAACGATAGTATGAATAAGGTTTATCAAGTGTTGGGCGGCAATTCTTACTTGGATTAGGATAAAGGCTGCAATGCGTATGTCGCATATAACTGTCAAGTATGATGTTTTGTTGATTAGCACTTAACACTGCTTTGTCAATGATTCCCGCTTTGTTCTTATTTTCGTAAATATATTCAATACCTACACGCTGTTTTCTATGGTGTTCATCGAAATAAAGCCCACTTGCATATTTAACGCCTCTGCCATCCTCAATACGTTGATATGCACCATGATCTTGCATTGGATAAAAAGGGCCAGTTCTATCATCCCGTCTTTCTGTTGGGCTTAAATAAGCGGGAAATGTCATATCACGGATATCAAATTTTTGTTGTGTGAATTCAAAAATACCACCAATATAATGTTGTTCAGAAAAATGATACCCTCCTCTTAAAAACCAAGACTGGCTTTCATATTTCATTGGATTAGGTTTGATACGGTTAGCCCCCGTATAATCTGAAACGCTTACGGTTTCTTTTTTGGTGGATAACTTCGCAGGTGGTTTGGGTGACTTTTTACAACTTTCATAACCATTTGTACACTCATCTTCCATCACAAAGTATGCCTTAGAGTCATCTGTTGTGGCGATTAAGCGATTATAACTTTGTACGCCTTTTAATGCATCTTTATGGACTTGGGTTTCAATTGAATTTCGTTGAGTATAAATGGCGACCCCTTCAAATCCACCTTGTTTTCCTGCTACAGCTAAAGAATGGGTAAAGCCTTTATTTTTGCTTGAATAAGCATTTTTAGTTTGAATTCCCCATGATTTGTCTCCTTCTAAGATATCGGCTGCTGATTTGCTTTGAAATGTTACAGAACCAGCTAGTGCTCCATTACCATACTCAGAAGAACTCCCCCCCTTGCTTATTTCGACGGCCTTTACATTTTCATATTCAATTTCATTAATTGCACCAGTGCCAGAATATCCTGAACGAGCAACTAAAGGGCTTTGCACTACATAAGATTGCGTTTGAGGTAAACCATCTACTAATAAAGCAACTCTATTTCTGTCCATACCACGAATAGAATATCCAGAACTTGCACCGCGGCCTTGTTCTACAACTGAAATCCCTGGATCATAGCGTGTTAGATCACGAATATTTAATACTTGCTCTCGGCTAATACTTTCACTAGTTTTGATAATTTTGCCAAGTCCAGTTACTTCATTATCTTTACGATCTCTTATTTTTTCTGCAGTGACTGAGATAGTTTCTAATTCTGAATCTTCTGTACTTTGAGTGTCCACTTCAGATGATATAGCTTCTTTTGTATCTTTTATACTTTGAGTTTCTGCTTTTACATAGCATGAAATTAAAAGACAAGAAATAATACTTAGGCGAAAATAGGGTTTTTTAGTCATTTTTAGTATTCCATTATTTGGTTTTTTCTACTTGTTGTTTTTTAGCTCCAAACACAACGGCGGCACGAGCCTTTTCTGAATTGGATGATGAATTTTTATCTGTAGGATTGTTTCCGTTATAGGTGAAATAACCGCCTAATTCTGTAGCGTTCGGACCATAAAATGCCCCGTTTACTGTTGTCGTGAAATTGACTGTAGATGTGCCTTGTGTATTTTGGCTATCAATCGCTACATTGTTTGCGGTTGCTGTACCTTTGAAGTCATTACTACCATTTTGAAAGGTTGCCTCAATGTTAAACACGGGATTTTGAGTATCGTGTCGTTTTAACACCCCTTTTAATGTTTTATTGGCAAAATTTACATCAAACTCGGCGACAGCATTTTTACTGCGTTCCTTATCACCACTGGTGGAGTAAGATGTCTTGTCATCACCAATATAACCAAACCAACTACCGCGATATTTCACGTTTCCCGTTGCAGGAATTTGAGAACTGGGAGTACGGAGACCTAACAAAAATTGGTGGTATTGTCCTGTTTGATTTGTGTTTTTCTTCTCTTTATCCTCATAATACATACCAAATTTTACATAGCTTAGATTCTTGCAACATGCTTCTACTTTATAGGTTTTATTTCCAATATCGTGATGTTTACTCGTTACGAAGTCATCAGTATCCCCTTCAGGGAAAAGAGGAACAGGGTAATTATCAATTAAAAGGTAATCAGCTTCACCAAAACTTGATATATCTTTTGTCGTAAAGTTTTTTTCATCGGTTTTTACATCGGCTGTTGTACTGGCTGTTGTACTGGTTGTTGCATCGGCTGTTTTAGTAGAGAAAGTAATTAGCTTGCCATCAATTAAGGTTTCTTTGGATAATTTTTCCTTTTCTGTTTCTGGCGTTTCTTTGGCACTAAATACCCCAAAAACTCGGTTATCGCCAGCTAAAAACTTTCCCCCTAGTTCTTCAGCATTAGGCCCATAAAAACCACCTTCTAATGTTCCCTCTTTGGTAAAGGGATGTTCCGTAGATTCGGGTTCTTTAGGAATAACTTTACCCCTGAATCGGTTGCTATACACATCAGCTTCTAGATTGTAGAGTGTATGTTTTGTATTTGCTGATGGATTAACATTTGTTTTCCTTTTATTATAATAAAGTTCTCCAGTGAGCTTTTTCTCACCAAAATCTACACTAAATTCACTTATTAAGCCCGTGTCACCGTTACTGGAATTATTTTCGGAATCAATATCTTCTGGAGTAGCACTACGTCTAGCGTAAGGCTGACCCAGACCATTAAGTAATTCATACTTTTTATTTCTTTGAGTTGCAGTAATAAAACTCCAAGTTCCTTTATACGTTACTTTGCCATTTACAGGTAATGTAGTGGCTGTTTGCTTGCCAAAGTAATACGCATATCCATAGTAACCAACATAATACTTGCTCTTTGAGGAATCTATTAGATTCCATGATGGAATATAATAAAGCCCTGAATATACATATTTTTGTCCATGATGATTTTGGGGTGGATTTGTTGCGCTTGCGCTAGGCTCGTCTATTGAGCCAATAAGGGACTCCCTGTTTTTATTGTTATTTTCAACATCCTCTTTAATCGTAGAAAGTGAGGAAAATATCATATAGTCATTTCCATTTAAGAGACTAGGTTCGCTACCACGTAAATTCTGAGCCACTAACTTCATCCCACCCCCTAAAGAAGGAATGGACAAATTTTCCAATTTAGATTTTGTTCTTGAACTTGAAGTATCGTCTTGATAACGTGGTTTAGAAGAGGGGGTATTAGAGACGTCATCTACATCAAAAGAACCACCTCCCCCGCTACAAGCGCTTAATAAAAAGGAAAGTCCACCAGTGATAAGAGGTACAGATTTCATAGAATTATATTCTTATACAAAATTGATAATTGTTCGCATTATCATTTTTTATTTGTAATAATGTCAACTTATAATTTTTTAAGTTCATGGATAAAATATGAAAAATGGCGTAAAACAACTTTCTCTCTTATCATTAATAGGCTTATCATTAACGAATGTAGCTTGGGCAGAAGTTGCACGTCCTAAAAATGATACATTGACAAATACGATTCAAAGTGCGGAATTAAAAACCTCCTCTTTTTCTTCTATGCCTAAGAAAGAAATACCAAATAGGCATATTATTTCTCTTTCCAAAAGCCAATTAGCACAACATCCAAGACTTGTTTTGCGTGGGTTAATTCCTGCTTTATATCAAAATAACACTCAGGCAGTTCAACTGTTATTACCACTATATAAACAATTTCCTCAACAAGATAATTTCTTACTAACTTGGGCAAAGGCTATTGAAGCTCGTGAACAAGGTGATTTAACTCAATCTATTGCTTATTATCGTGAATTATTCGCTCGAGACGCATCTTTACTACCTTTACGTTATCAATTAGCTCAAGCTCTATTTTTTAACTATGAAAATGAAGCTGCCAAAATTCAATTTGAAAAATTACGTACAGAGGTAGATGATGAAAAATTTTTAGGTGTTATTGATCAGTATCTTTTAACACTAAATCAGCGGAATCAATGGATATGGCAAGTAGGCTTAAATTTTTTAAATGATGATAATTTGAATAACGCTCCAAAAAGTGGCACAAAAATTGGTAATTGGACCGCTTGGGAAAAAGAAAGTGGGAAGGGGGTAGGGTATTCTTTATCAGTAGAAAAAAAATGGCCATGGGCAGATCATTTTTTTAGTAAAACTATGTTTAATGGGAATGGAAAATATTATTGGGATAATAAAAAATACAATGAGGCTACTTTTCGTATAGGTGGTGGTTTAGGCTATCAAACTGCCTTAGTTGAAGTCTCGTTGTTTCCTTTTCAAGAAAAACGCTGGTATGCAGGCGGTAGCTCTGGAACGAATACAATGAAGCAATATGCGGATAAATTGGGTATTCGTTTAGAAAACGTAGATTGGCTAAGTAAAACTTGGCAAATTTCTACCGCACTTGAGTATGGAGAATCTCGTTATAAAATCCGAAAACATTTAGATGGTAATTATTATTTCGTTTCATCAACATTATTTTATTTACCTAAAAGCACCCAATTTTGGTTTGCTGGCATGGATTTTCATCGAGAAAATACACAAGCATTAGATAATGCTTATCAACAAAAGACATTGAGACTTGGTTGGGGGCAGGATTGGTCTTATGGTATTTCATCACGTCTTACTTTTAGTTATGCCAATCGAGTATATAGAGAGAAAGATTTGATTGGGATACAGCAAAAAAATCGTGAATACACAACCACAATTACTTTATGGCATCGAAATATACATTTTATGGGGCTAACACCTAAATTATCGTGGGATTATCAAAAATCCACCAGTAACCATGCTTTTTATCGTTATGATAAAAATAGAATTTATCTCGAAATTGGAAAAATATTTTAAGGCTGAAAAGTTGTAACCTAAATTTTGAGGTATCTCTAACTTTAGCAAAGTGCATATATTTTTTAATATTCGTTTGAAGTTTTTTTTAAAAATTTCCGTTTCTTATTTGACGAACGCGCATTTTATGACTAGAATTGCGTCCTATTTTATTCACTCTTAATTGTATTTAGGTAAATTAAAATGAAACGTACATTTCAACCTTCTGTATTAAAACGTAGTCGTACTCACGGTTTCCGTGCTCGTATGGCAACTAAAAATGGCCGTCAAGTTTTAGCGCGTCGCCGTGCTAAAGGTCGTAAAAGTTTATCTGCATAATCACAATTCACAATTCTTAGTGGTTAAGCTGAACTTTTCAAGGGAGTTACGTTTATTAACTCCCATTCAATTCAAAAATGTTTTCGAACAGCCATTCAGAGCTAGTACTCCCGAAATTACAATCCTTGCTAGAAAAAATAATCTTGAACATCCGCGTTTAGGTTTGACCGTTGCTAAAAAACATTTAAAACGCGCCCACGAGCGTAATCGAATTAAACGCTTAGTACGAGAAAGTTTTCGTTTATCACAGCATCGCTTGCCTGCTTATGATTTTGTTTTTGTAGCTAAAAATGGTATTGGAAAACTCGACAATAGTGCATTTGCACAAATACTCGAAAAATTATGGCAGAGACACATTCGCTTGGCACAAAAATCTTAATTAAGATTATCCGTCTTTATCAAATTATGATTAGTCCGTTTATTGGGGCTCGTTGTCGGTTTGTGCCTACTTGTTCTTGCTATGGTATTGAAGCATTAAAAACACACGGATTATTAAAAGGTGGTTGGCTTACGCTGAAACGTGTATTAAAATGCCATCCTTTAAACGCAGGTGGATTCGATCCTGTTCCACCAAAAACCAATAATAATGATGAGAAAAAATAATGGACTCAAGACGTAGCCTATTAGTGCTTGCACTGATTTTTATTTCTTTCCTTGTTTATCAGCAATGGCAGTTGGATAAAAATCCACCTGTGCAAACTGAACAAACAACTTCAATAACTGCCATTTCTGACGTTCCGGCAAGTTCCCCTTCTAATTCACAAGCCATAGCAGATTCTCAAACTCGTGGTCGTATTATTACTCTTGAAAACGATGTGTTCCGTTTGAAAATTGATACATTGGGTGGCGATGTAATTAGCTCTGAATTATTAAAATATGATGCAGAATTGGATTCAAAAACACCGTTTGAATTATTAAAAGATACTAAAGAGCATATTTATATTGCGCAAAGTGGTTTAATTGGTAAAAACGGTATTGATACTCGTTCTGGTCGTGCACAATATCAAATTGAAGGCGATAATTTTAAATTAGCAGAGGGGCAAGAATCTCTTTCTGTACCTCTTCTTTTTGAAAAAGATGGCATAACTTATCAAAAAATCTTCGTATTAAAACGTGGTAGCTATGATTTAGGCGTAGATTACAAGATTGATAACCAAAGTGGTCAAGCCATTGAAGTTGAGCCTTATGGTCAATTGAAACATTCTATTGTTGAAAGCTCTGGTAATGTTGCAATGCCTACTTATACTGGCGGTGCATATTCTTCTTCAGAAACTAACTATAAAAAATATAGTTTTGCTGATATGCAAGATAATAATCTTTCTATTGATACTAAAGCTGGTTGGGTTGCGGTGTTACAACATTATTTCGTTTCTGCGTGGATCCCAAATCAAGATGTAAATAATCAACTTTATACAATTACAGATAGTAAAAATAATGTTGCATCAATTGGTTATCGTGGTCCTGTTGTCACTATTCCTGCTGGTAGCCAAGAGACGATTACAAGTTCATTGTGGACTGGTCCTAAACTTCAAAATCAAATGGCAACTGTCGCAAATAATTTAGATTTAACCGTTGATTATGGCTGGGCTTGGTTTATTGCTAAACCGTTATTCTGGTTATTAACCTTTATTCAAGGGATTGTGTCTAACTGGGGTTTAGCGATTATCTGTGTAACAATTGTAGTGAAAGCAATTTTGTATCCTCTTACAAAAGCACAATATACTTCAATGGCTAAAATGCGTATTTTGCAACCGAAAATGCAAGAAATGCGTGAACGTTTTGGAGATGATCGCCAACGTATGAGCCAAGAAATGATGAAACTTTATAAAGAGGAAAAAGTAAATCCACTTGGTGGTTGTTTGCCAATTCTTCTTCAAATGCCAATTTTCATCGCATTATACTGGACGTTCTTAGAAGCCGTTGAATTACGTCATGCACCATTCTTTGGTTGGATCCAAGACTTATCGGCACAAGATCCTTATTACATTTTCCCTATTTTAATGGGTATCTCAATGTTCTTGTTGCAAAAAATGTCTCCAACACCAGTAACTGACCCAACACAACAAAAAGTAATGAATTTTATGCCATTAGTTTTTATGTTCTTTTTCTTGTGGTTCCCATCAGGCTTGGTATTATACTGGTTAGTATCTAACTTGATCACTATCGCTCAACAGCAATTAATTTATCGTGGTTTAGAGAAAAAAGGGTTGCATTCTCGTAAAAAATAGTCACGAATAGGCAAAAAGAAAGGCACGGAATGTGCCTTTCTTTATTATTTGATCTTAATATATTCTGCATTTTGTAGAGATAGAGTTTTTTTAGTAGAAACAGGGATAAGCGTTATCCCTCTAAATTAAAAGTGCGGCTAGATTTTAAAGAGTTTTTTATGAAAGAAACAATCGTTGCTCAAGCTACTGCACCAGGTCGTGGTGGCATTGGGATTTTAAGGGTCTCTGGGCCTTTAGCAACAAAAGTTGCTCAAGCTATATTAGGTAAATGCCCGAAGCCAAGAATGGCAGATTATCTTCCTTTTAAAGATGCTGATAGCACTATTTTAGACCAAGGGATTGCGCTTTATTTCAAATCGCCAAATTCATTTACTGGTGAAGATGTGTTGGAATTGCAAGGTCACGGTGGACAGGTTGTATTAGATTTATTACTCAAACGTATTTTACAAATTGATGGAATCCGTTTGGCGAGACCAGGCGAGTTTTCTGAACAAGCTTTTTTGAATGATAAATTGGATCTTGCTCAAGCTGAGGCCATTGCGGATTTAATTGATGCAACATCAGAACAAGCCGCACGTTCCGCATTAAAATCCTTACAAGGAGAGTTTTCTAAAAAAGTAAATACATTAGTTGATTCTGTGATTTACTTACGTACTTATGTAGAAGCAAGCATTGACTTTCCTGATGAAGAAATTGATTTCTTGGCGGATGGAAAAATTGAAGCAAATTTACGTGGTATTATAAATCAGTTGGAAGATGTTCGCTCTGAAGCCAAACAAGGTTCTATTTTACGTGAGGGAATGAAAGTCGTGATTGCTGGTCGTCCGAATGCGGGTAAATCGAGCTTGCTTAATGCGCTTGCTGGTCGCGAAGCGGCTATCGTCACGGATATTGCAGGTACAACCCGTGATGTATTGCGTGAGCATATTCATATTGACGGTATGCCATTGCATATTATTGATACCGCAGGTCTTCGAGATGCAACCGATGAAGTAGAGCGTATTGGGATTTCTCGTGCTTGGACAGAGATTGAACAAGCCGATCGTATTATTTTAATGTTAGATAGTAGCGATCCTGAAAGTGTAGATTTAAGCAAAGTGCGGTCAGAATTTTTAGCAAAATTACCCTCAACCTTGCCAGTTACTATTGTTCGAAACAAAATTGATTTAAATGGCGAACAAGCAAGTGAAAGCGAACAGGGCGGTTATCAAATAATTAGTCTTTCCGCTCAAACGCATGATGGTGTAAAACTTTTACGTGAACATTTGAAACAAACAATGGGTTTCCAAACAGGCATGGAAGGAGGCTTTTTAGCTCGCCGCCGTCATTTAGATGCGCTGGATAAAGCCGCAGAGCATTTACAAATCGGTTTGGTTCAACTTACAGAATTTCACGCAGGAGAACTTTTAGCGGAAGAATTACGCTTAGTTCAAAGCTATTTAAGTGAAATTACGGGTCAATTCACATCCGATGATTTACTTGGTAATATTTTTAGTTCTTTCTGCATTGGAAAATAGGAAGCGTAAAGTGCGGTCATTTTTTGGCAAAATTTAAATCAAAAGCGGCAATATTTGGTGGTGTTTTGTTGATAGGAATTGGTATTAGCTGGCTTTGTGAGGATGGAGTTTTCACTTTTTAAGATGCTAATTTTTTACGTTTAGATTATAATCGGGAAAATTTTATATTTATAACAAGGGTTATAGAATGTTAATTGAAAAAATGCACAATTTAACAAACTCAAAGATTTCTAAATTTATCTTAGGTTTGATTACTGTATCGTTTTTAGTTGGAGGAATGTCTGGCTATCTTTTTAGCTCAAATGATACTTATGCGGCAAAAGTGAACGGCGAAGTGATTTCTCAACAAGATTTTTTAAATCGCTATAATCAAGAATTTGAAATACGCGCACAACGTGAGGGAGAGGCGTTTGTGGCTCAGTCTGATTCTCCTGAATTTGTTACCGCACTTCGTCAAAACATCGTCAATCTAATGATTGATCAAGAATTACTTCGCCAATATGTTAAAGAATTAAAATTAGGCGTGAGTGATGAAATGATTAAACGTGCAATCGTGACTGATCCTAATTTTCAAGTAAAGGGTAAATTTGATAATTCTGTTTATCAACGAATATTACAACAAAATCATTTAACGTCAGATGGTTACGCTTCAATTTTACGTGCTTCGTTACCTCTTGAACAAATACAAAATGGCGTTGCTAACAGTGAATTTATTGTTCCTGCTCAAGTAAAAAATAGTGCAGAAATTTTCTTTCAAAAGCGTTTAGCTCGTTTAGCAACTTTATCTCTTGCAGATGAAATGGCAAAACAATCAGTATCTGATGATGAAATCAAAACTTATTATGAAGCTAATCAAAAATCTTTTGTTCAGCCAGAGCAGGTTAAAGTTCAGTATATTGATCTTTCTGCAGATAACATAAGTAAAAATCTTCAAGTTACAGATATAGAAATTGCACAATATTATCAAGATAATAAAGCACAATTTATGACTCAGCGTTTAGCACATATTCAATTTGCAAATGAACAAGATGCGAAAGTGGTTTATGAGGAATTACAGAAAGGGGCAAATTTCGCTGATGTCGCTAAAACGAAATCTTTGGATAAAATTTCTGGCGAGAATGGCGGGGATTTAGGCTGGGTAAATGCGAATGAATTACCAAAAGCCTTTGAAGATGCCGCAGCTGCATTGCAGGTAGGGCAATATAGCCAACCAATCAATGTGGACGGCAATTACCATATTGTGTTAGTGCAAGAACGTAAAGCGCAAAGTTTGGAGAATGTGAAAGCTCAAATTGCAGATTTAGTTCGTAAATCTTTGATGGAGAGTCGTTATTTTTCTTTAGAAAAACAAGCGAGTGATAAGGCTTTTGAAGACAGTAAGTCTCTTAATACTGCAGCACAAGCAGCAGGTGTTAAGGTTCAAGAGAGCGATTATTTTTCTCGTCAAAATGTGCCAGCTGGATTAAATTTCCCTAATGTTATTTACACAATATTTGAATCAGATACTACGAATGTTGGTATGAATTCTGAACCAATTAATGTAGGCGATTATCACACAATTATTGTACGTGTGTTGGATCGCAAAGCAGAGGGCGTAAAAAGTTTAGAAGAGGCTAAAATAGATATTGAAACTTTCTTAAAACGTCAGAAAGCTGAGAATGCGCTTAATGAAAAAGCACAACAAGCAGTGAAAAAATTAAATGAAAACCCTGAATCAAAAGTAGATGGCATTAATTTCTCAAGTGAGCAGACTTTTACGTTAAGTGAAAATAAAGATCCTATTTTAACAAATGGTATATTTTCAATTGCTAAACCAAAATCAAATGAAGCTCTTTATCAAGTGGTGCATAATTCAAATGGCGATGTGGTTGTTGTTGCCTTGAATAAGGTTGAACAAAGCAGTTTAAGTGAAAAAGAATTGTCGCAATTTGGTATGCAATTATTGCGTAGTCATCAATCTGAATTACAACTTCAGTTAATACAGGGATTACGTGAGAGAGCGAAAATTGAGGTAAATGACTCTTTCATCAATCAAGATGATGAAGTGCAACAATAACAGGTTAAATGATAATTTGAGATAAATTTTGCTCAAAAGTGCGGTAAATTTCACCGCACTTTTTTACTTTTGTGCAAAAGGAAGTTAATGATGTTCGGGAAAAAAATAATTCATTCCAAAACAATATGGTTTTATTTTTTATTGTTTCTCTTTTCCATATTTACCAATATGGGATTAGGCAATGTATTAAGTGAGAATATTCCCGTTTCAGATTACGCAATTTTATTTGCTATCACGGCGATTTCTTTTTATTTTACCCCTTGGCTTGGGCGAATATTAATTACTGTATTATTTCTCAGTGCGCTATTTTATTGCTCTGCTGGTTTTTTCTATGGAATTCCATCTTTGGGTATTATCGCTTCTGTTTATGAAACGAATATTAATGAAACCTTAGAATATTACACAACCATTCCTTTCTGGATATTTTTATTTCAAGTTAGTTATATCATTTTATTTGTTGCTTTAATGAAATTAAGTTTTTATTTTAAACAACAAGCATTTAAATGGCTAAATATGGCTGTTATCAGCCTATTATTAGTTTTTTCTTATAATCAATTTTCTAATTGGAACTACGCCTATAAATTCCGTTTTTATCCAGTTCTTTTTTATTCTGAATTTGATCGAATGAATGATCTGTATTTAGAACAACGAGATTTTCTAAATCAATCCGTTAATGCGCCGTCTCAATGGGATATTCAATCTTTTACGCCAAAATATAAAAATTATATTTTAATTATTGGTGAAAGTATGCGAAAAGATTATATGTCGTTATATGGCTTTCCACTGAAAACCACGCCATTTTTAGAGCGTGTGAAAGGCACAGTTTTTGAAAATTATTATTCTGCAGCACCGAATACGCAACCGTCTTTACAACACACCCTATATCGAGCAGAAAAAGGGGAAACGGTTTATACGGATAATATTATTTCTTTAGCCAAAAAAGCGGGCGTGAAAACTTATTGGATTTCTAATCAAGGCAAAATTGGGGAATTTGATACGATGGCCTCTCGTATTGGTCAAAGTGCAGATGAAACGATTTTTATGAAGCCGTTAGGTTATAATTCTAAAAAAGTTTATGACGATGAAATGTTGCCTGTATTAGATAAAGCCTTAAAAGAAAATATTACGAATCCAAAATTAATTGTGATTCATTTAATGGGCTCACATCCAGCCTTTTGTGAGCGTCTTCCGTACGAAGTTAAAAATTATTTTATTAATCAATCTATGTCTTGTTATTTAGAATCGATTAAATATACGGATCAGTTTTTAGAAAAATTAAATTCGCAGTTAGTATCGCAAAATGAACCCTATTCGGTGATTTACTTTTCTGATCATGGGCTTGCTCATTATGAGGATTCTGAAGGTTTATCATTGCATCCAAATAATCTTTATAAACAAGATTATGAAATTCCTTTCGTCATGTTTTCGAGTGATAGTCAAAAGGTAGAAAAAATAAAAACGCCACAATCGGCATTTAATTTTGTTTATGGTTTTGCTGATTGGATGGGAATTAAGGAAAAACATTTACAAGGCGTGGATTTCTTCCATCCTGAAAAACAGGAAATTAAGGTATTTGATTGGAATAACGTTGTAAATGTTAAAGAGTTGGCTGATGATCCAGCAAAATTACCAGAAACCGTTCAGTAAATGAGATCGTGCTTTATCATTTATCGGCTTGTGCTAGAATGAGCGGAATTTTTTTAAAAGGGAAATAGTATGTCCAAAAAATCAGGGCTTTCGTTTTTATGGTTAAGTACGGTCGCTTTCGTGGTTGATTTGCTCACTAAATACATTGTGGTACAAAAATTTGATTTGTATGAAAGTGTTAATGTGCTGCCTGTTTTCAATCTTACCTATGTCCGCAATTATGGTGCGGCATTTAGTTTCTTAGCGGATCATAGTGGCTGGCAACAATATTTCTTTATTTTGTTAGCGTTGGCTATTTCAGGCATGTTGGTTTATTTTTTAGTAAAAAATAATGCTGAACAAAAAATCCAAAATTCTGCTTATGCACTGATTATTGGTGGTGCATTAGCGAATATGGTAGATCGAGCTTACAATGGTTTCGTCGTGGATTTCTTTGATTTCTATTGGGATATTTATCATTATCCAGTGTTTAATATCGCTGATATTGCCATTTGTATTGGCGCAGGGTTGTTAGCATTGGATGCGTTTAAGAGCGAAAAGAAAAAAGTACAAGATAAACAAGTAGAAAAGTGCGGTCAGAAATGAAGATAATTTTAGCCAATCCACGAGGATTCTGTGCCGGTGTAGACCGTGCTATTAGTATTGTTGAACTTGCCTTAGAAATTCATGGCGCACCGATTTATGTTCGTCATGAAGTGGTGCATAACCGATTTGTTGTGAACGGATTGCGTGATCGTGGTGCGATCTTCGTGGAAGAATTAAGCGAGGTACCTGATGGTGCGATCGTGATTTTTTCTGCGCACGGCGTATCTCAAGCCGTTCGACAAGAAGCGAAAGACCGCAATCTCAAAGTATTTGATGCAACCTGTCCTTTGGTGACCAAAGTACATATGCAAGTTGCTCGTGCAAGTCGAAAGGGAACAAAAGCGATTTTGATTGGACATAAAGGACACCCTGAAGTTGAAGGCACAATGGGGCAGTATAGTAATGAAGATGGCGGAATTTTCTTGATTGAAAAAGTAGAAGATATTGCACGTTTGCCAATGCAAGACAATGATGATTTAACCTTTATGACGCAAACCACTTTATCGCTAGATGATACAGCAGAAACTATTGCTGCATTAAAAGAAAAATATCCCGCTATTCAAGGGCCACATAAAAACGATATTTGTTATGCGACAACCAATCGTCAAGAAGCGGTGCGAGAATTGGCTAAATTATCAGATTTAGTGTTGGTTGTGGGGTCTAAAAACTCATCAAATTCAAATCGTTTAGCTGAATTGGCGTCTCGAATGGGGATTAAATCACAGCTTCTTGATGATCCTTCCGATATTCAAGATGATTGGTTTAATGATGTAAAAACCATTGGGATTACAGCTGGTGCTTCTGCACCAGAAGAATTAGTCCAATCGATTATTTCTCGCTTAAAAGAGTTTGGCGCGGATACTATAGAAGAACTGCAAGGTTTAGAAGAAAATATGTTCTTTGAAGTGCCAAAAGAGTTGAGAATAAAAGAAGTTAATTAATACTAAGGGCTTATCGTCAATGATAAGTCCTTTGTTTTTTTCATTCAAATTAAGAATTTTTGAGATCGAGATCGCAAAAGTGCGGTCAGGTTCTTGAGGTTTTTTGCAAGGCAGGAAAAAATGTGTGTGTTGATTGTTGATCAACGGTTCATATTATAAGGAAACCTCTATGAAATTAATGAAAACATTATTCACTTCGTTTGTATTGTGTGGGTCACTTGCAGCTGGTTCCACTTTTGCTGAAGACAAGGTGGTTGAGCAAACAACTCAAGCTGTTGTGACCACTCAAACGGATTCACAAGTAGCACCAGCTATGATGGGAGATAAATTGAATATTAACATAGCAACTGCCAGTGAAATTCAAAAATCCCTAACTGGCATTGGTGCGAAAAAAGCGGAAGCTATTGTGCAATATCGTGAAAAACACGGTAATTTTACTAATGTAGAACAGCTTTTAGAAGTACAAGGAATTGGCAAAGCAACACTAGAGAAAAATCGTGATCGTATAATCTTTTAATTTTCTAACCTCCAATGAATGCCCTGTTTTACAGGGCTTTTTTATTCTTTACACACAGAATACATTAAAAAGCCGTTGGCAACTTGAGTAAATTTTAATACACTAGCAAGCCTAGTCGGGGTGCAATACGCTGAGATCATACCCGTGAACCTGAAACAGTTAATACTGACGTAGGAAACTAGGAATATAACCTTATCTCCTTTTCGTCATTATTGCTGCCTTTTAATCATAAATAAGGATGTAATAATGAAACTTCTTAAATTAACCTTAATTTCTACCGCACTTTTTTCCACTGCTGCATTAGCACAATCACAGCAAAGTGTGAACGTATATAGCTACGATTCTTTCACTTCTGAATGGGGTGCTGGGCCAAAAGTAAAACAAGATTTTGAAAAAGCACACCCACAATGCACTATTAATTTTACGCCTTTTGAAAGCGTTGGAGTGTTGCTCAACCGTGTTCGCTTGGAAGGAAAGAAAACAAAAGCGGATATTGTGCTAGGTTTAGATAACTTTTTTTTGGAACAAGCTGAAAAAACAGGTATTTTTGCACCAAATAACGTGGATTTAACTCAGCTTGATTTACCAACAAAATGGACAAATAAGACCTTCTTACCTTTCGATTTCGGTAATTATGCTTTTGTGTACGATAAAACCAAATTACAAAATCCGCCGAAAAGTTTGAAAGAATTAGTTGAACGCCAAGATCTTCGTGTGATTTATCAAGATCCTCGCACCAGCAGTGTGGGACGTGGTTTATTGGTTTGGATGAATGTAATTTATCCTGAAGATAAAATTCAATCTGCTTGGAAAAATTTAGATAAGCATACGGTAACAGTGGGTAAAGGCTGGTCAGATACTTACGGTGCATTCTTAAAAGGCGAAGCGGATTTAGTATTAAGTTACAGCACATCGCCACTTTATCATCAACTTTTTGAGAAAAAAGATAATTATGCGGCGACAGATTTTGCGGAAGGGCATATTACTCAAGTGGAATTAGCGGCGCGAGTTGCCAACCATCCAAATCAATGTGCGGATGATTTTATGGCATTTTTAATTTCGCCTACAGCACAAAAACATATTGTGACAGCCAATATTATGTTGCCAGTTATTCAAGGCGAAATTGAACCGCACTTTGATGCGCTGAAAGTTCAACAAAAAACTCAAACGCCAATTAATCCAACAGTGAATGCTGAGCAGTTAAAAAATTGGATCAGCACTTGGCAAACTACATTAACAAAATAATTTGATGTTGTCGTTATTTCATCATCCACAACTTCGCCCTCGTCATTATGCGGGCGGGGTTGTTGTCATTAGTTTCATTATTCTTTTTTATGGTAGTGCCTTAAGTTCGATCTTTACATTGGGCGATGAATTGCAATGGCGAGCTTGGTTTACTGATGATTACCTACAGCATCTGATTCTTTTCAGTTTTGGGCAAGCTTTACTTTCTACCGTTTTATCTATTTTCTTTGGTTTACTTCTCGCTCGGGCATTATTTTATAAGCCATTTTTTGGAAAAAAGTGGTTGTTAAAATTAATGTCGCTAACTTTTGTCTTACCTGCTTTAGTGGCAATTTTTGGTTTGATCGGTATTTATGGTTCAAGCGGTTGGTTAGCTTGGTTTGCTAATCTTTTTGGAATGTCGTGGCAGGGGCATATTTACGGACTGTCGGGTATTTTAATTGCCCATCTTTTTTTCAATATCCCACTGGCAGCACAGCTTTTCTTACAAAGTTTGCAAAGTATCCCTTATCAGCAACGTCAGCTTGCAGCACAGCTCAATTTGCAAGGTTGGCAATTCGTTAAATTGGTGGAATGGCCTGTTTTTCGTCAGCAATGTTTGCCCACATTTAGCTTGATTTTTATGCTGTGCTTTACCAGTTTTACCGTTGTTCTTACGTTAGGTGGTGGGCCTCAATATACAACATTAGAAACAGCAATTTACCAAGCGATTTTATTTGAATTTGATCTGCCGAAAGCGGCACTCTTTGCTATGTTGCAATTTGTATTTTGCTTGCTTTTATTTAGTTTAACATCTCGTTTTTCGCCTTCTAATCAAAATGGCTTGAGCAATAGTAATATTTGGTTTGTGAAACCTAAAAGTGCGGTCAAAATTTTCTATGTTTTTGTTTTAATTGTTTTTGTCTTTTTCCTTTTTTCGCCAGTTTTGAATATTCTTATTAGCGCATTGAGTTCATCAAGTTTACTCAAGGTTTGGCATAATTCTCAACTTTGGCGTGCGTTAGGTTATTCACTTTCTATCGCACCCTTGTCCGCATTACTTGCATTAACGATGGCGATTGCCTTATTGCTTTTATCACGCCGTTTAGAATGGTTACATTATCAGAAAATCGCTCAATTTATTATTAATGCAGGAATGGTAATTTTGGCAATCCCGATTTTAGTACTCGCAATGGGGTTATTTTTATTATTACAAGAGCGTGATTTTTCGAATATTGATTTGTTTATTATCGTTGTATTTTGCAATGCGTTAAGTGCAATGCCTTTTGTTTTACGTATTTTGAGCGCACCTTTTCATAATAATATGCGTTATTACGAAAATCTGTGTAACAGTTTGGGAATTGTGGGTTGGCAACGTTTTTATCTGATTGAGTGGAAAACCTTGCGCGCACCGTTGCGTTATGCTTTTGCTTTAGGTTTGGCGTTATCTCTCGGCGATTTTACGGCTATTGCGTTATTTGGCAATCAAGAGTTTACTTCTTTACCGCATTTGTTATATCAGCAGTTAGGTAATTATCGTAATCAAGATGCCGCTGTAACCGCAGGGATTTTATTATTGCTTTGTGGCATATTGTTTGCCTTTATTCACACATATAGGGATGCTGATGATTTATCTAAATAATGTGATTTTGAATGATAAAACCTTACCAATGTGCTTTAATTTGAACGTTAAGGCTGGCGAACGTGTCGCAATTATTGGCGAAAGTGGGGCGGGGAAAAGTACCTTATTGAATTTAATTGCTGGGTTTGAATTTCCTGCTCAAGGAGAAATTTGGTTAAACGATAAAAATCATACGCGTAGTGCGCCTTACGAGCGTCCTGTTTCCATGCTATTTCAAGAAAATAACTTATTTCCCCATTTGACTGTACAACAAAATCTTGCCTTAGGAATAAAACCCTCTTTAAAATTAACCGCACTTGAGCAGGAAAAAATTGAACAGGCCGCTTGCTCCGTAGGATTGGGCGATTATTTAGAGCGTTTACCGAATTCTCTTTCGGGGGGGCAAAAACAACGAGTGGCATTGGCGCGTTGTTTGTTGCGAGATAAGCCAATTTTGTTATTAGATGAGCCTTTTTCTGCATTAGATCAGAAACTTCGGGTAGAAATGCTGGCTTTAATCGCTAAACTTTGTGACGAGAAAGATTTAACATTGCTACTTGTTACCCACCAACCATCGGAATTAATCGGTTCGATAGATCAAGTGTTAGTGGTGGAAAATGGTCAGATAAGTCAATTGCAAAAAGGGGTGTAAAATTAGTTTCATTCATAACGTTGAATTGATTGTTTCTACCATATACACTAATTCATCAATTAAGAAAGTATAAAAAGCGTGGTGTTTTTAACCGCACTTTCAAAGGAAAAACATGTTAGCGGAAAAATTACAAATTAACTCTATTACACCTCATCCAAGTGTAGAATATTGGTCTGTTTGCAAAGTTGAGGCGTTATTTGAAACGCCATTTTTGGAATTAGTTTACCGAGCAACGCAAGTTCATCGTAAGCATTTTAATCCTCGCGCGATTCAGTTATCCACGTTAATGTCTATCAAAACGGGGGGATGCCCAGAAGATTGTAGTTATTGCCCTCAATCAGCCCGTTATCATACTGGCGTACAAAATCAGCAGTTATTAGATGTTGATGAGATCGTCGCTAAAGCAAAAATTGCGAAAGCACGTGGTGCGGGACGTTTCTGTATGGGGGCTGCTTGGCGAGGCCCTAAGCCAAAAGATATTGAGAAAGTCACAGAAATTATTAAAGCCGTGAAATCACTTGGTTTAGAAACTTGCGGTACCTTTGGTTTATTGCAAGACGGTATGGCGGAAGATTTAAAAGAAGCTGGATTAGATTATTACAATCATAATCTTGATACCGCACCAGAACATTATGCAGAAGTGATTGGTACTCGCCGTTTTGATGATCGTCTTAGTACCTTAGGAAAAGTGCGCAAAGCTGGATTAAAAGTGTGTTGTGGTGGCATTGTGGGGATGAATGAAACCCGTAAAGAACGGGCTGGATTAATCGCGAGCCTTGCAAATCTTGATCCGCAACCTGAGTCAGTGCCGATTAATCAACTCGTTAAGGTTGAAGGTACACCGTTAGCCGATGCGGAAGAATTAGATTGGACGGAGTTTGTGCGAACGATTGCTGTTGCACGTATTACTATGCCAAAAAGTTATGTTCGCCTTTCTGCAGGTCGTAGTGGTATGACTGAAGAAATGCAAGCGATGTGTTTTATGGCGGGGGCAAATTCGATTTTCTATGGCGATAAATTACTTGTTACAGATAATCCAGAAGAAGATGGCGATCAGTTATTGATGGCAAAATTAGATTTAGAGCCAGAAACTGCAGAAAATAAAAAGTTGTAGTTTGCGTTAGAAAGCTGAGAAATTAAGTATAAATCTATTCCTTTCTTTATTTCATATCTCACAATAATTTTCAATAGCCAATAAAAAAGCTCCTTGAATATCAAGGAGCTAGTTTAGTTTAATCTTAAAGAATTTCTTTCGCTTTTGCTACCACGTTTTCAACAGTGAAACCAAAGAGTTTAAATAATTGATCTGCTGGTGCGGATTCGCCAAAGCTATTCATACCGACAACACGACCATTGAATCCAACGTATTTATACCAGAAGTCAGCAATACCCGCTTCAATCGCAACACGTTTGGTTACCGCTGCAGGTAATACACTTTCACGGTATGCTTCGTCTTGTTTATCGAAACGGTTAGTACTTGGCATAGAAACAACGCGTACTTTTTTACCTTCAGCACTTAATGCTTCGGCTGCTTGCACTGCTAATTCCACTTCAGAACCTGTCGCAATGAAAATTAACTCAGGTGTGCCATCACAGTCTTTTAATACATAAGCACCACGTTTAACCGCATCTAATTGTGCAGAAGTGCGGTTCATTTGAGCAAGATTTTGACGAGTGAAAATTAACGCACTTGGGCCATCTTGACGTTCAACCGCTTGTTGCCATGCGATGGCTGATTCAACTTGGTCACATGGACGCCATGTTTCAAGGTTTGGAATTAAGCGTAGTGAAGCCGTTTGTTCTACTGGTTGGTGTGTAGGTCCATCTTCGCCTAAACCGATGGAATCGTGGGTATAAACGAATAATGTGCGTTGTTTCATTAATGCTGCCATACGTACTGCGTTGTGAGCATACTCGTAGAACATTAAGAAGGTTGCGCCGTAAGGAATGAAACCGCCGTGTAAGGCAATGCCGTTCATAATGGCAGACATACCAAATTCACGAACACCGTAGTTAATGTAGTTACCACTTACGTTTTCGTGGGCACGAATCGGTTTTGAACCACTCCATAAGGTTAAGTTGGAGCTTGCTAAGTCTGCAGAACCACCTAAAAATTCTGGCAATAGGTGTGCATAGGCTTCAATGGCATTTTGTGATGCTTTACGGCTTGCAATACTCGCTGGATTTGCTTGTAATTTTTCGATGAACGCTTTAGATTCTGCCGCCCAGTTTGTTGGTAATTCGCCAGAAACACGACGTTTAAATTCTGCTGCCAATTCAGGATAGGCTTTTGCATAAGCGGCAAATTTTTCTTCCCAAGATTTTTCTGCTGCAGCACCTTTCTCTTTTGCCGACCATTCAGCATAGTATTCAGCTGGAATTTCAAATGGCGCATATTCCCAACCAAGTGCTTTGCGGGTTAAAGCGATTTCTTCATCGCCTAATGGCGCACCGTGGCAATCATGAGAACCTGATTTATTTGGAGAACCAAAACCAATGATGGTTTTACAAATAATTAACGTTGGTTTTTCTTTTTCTGCTTGAGCAAGAACGGCAGCAGCGCGAATTTGCTCTGCATTGTGACCATTTACATTACGGATTACTTGCCAGCCATAAGCTTCAAAACGCTCGGCGGTGTCATCACTGAACCAGCCATCAACATGACCATCAATGGAAATATTGTTGTCATCGTAGAATGCGATTAGTTTACCCAGACCTAATGTTCCTGCTAAAGAGCAAGCCTCGTGAGAAATCCCTTCCATTAAACAGCCATCGCCTAAGAACACATAAGTGTGGTGATCGACAATTTCATGGCCTTCACGGTTAAATTGTCCAGCTAAGGTTTTCTCAGCAATTGCCATACCCACCGCATTAGTGATACCTTGACCTAACGGGCCAGTCGTGGTTTCAACACCAGGTGCATAACCATATTCTGGGTGACCTGGGGTTTTAGAATGTAATTGACGGAATTGTTTTAAATCTTCGATAGAAAGATCATAGCCAGTTAAATGTAAAAGACTATAAATCAACATAGAACCGTGTCCATTTGAAAGCACAAAACGGTCACGATCAGCCCATTTAGGATTGGTTGGATTGTGTTTTAAAAAGTCGCGCCATAATACTTCAGCAATATCCGCCATCCCCATTGGTGCACCAGGGTGACCAGATTTCGCTTTTTGTACAGAATCCATTGCTAAGACACGAATTGCATTGGCTAATTGTCTACGAGTTGCCATTTTGTTCTCCTGTGATAATTCGTTTTGAAAAATAATCTTGCGCATTCTACCTTATTTCTGAAGGAAATTTAGCAAAAATCCGCACTCAATTTAATAGTTTGTGACAATAATCAAATTCTACGACGACATTGATGAAAACGCATACTACTAGATTTTATTGTCAAATTTACCGCACTTTTTTCTCTTTGAGTTTATGATAAGAACAGCGATAATGACTTAAAAAATACTTGTTTTACACCAAATAAGATAACGCCAAATATCGCTAGGCTTAGCGAAATAATCGTTGCAAGTATCATTGAGTAGTTTTTCTTTAATTATTTTCACTTTTTCAATTCACATCGGTTAAAATCTTTTTAGTCGCCACAACTTACAGGATTTTTATGCAAATTCAATGTTTCGAAAGTATTACACAAAAATATCCACAATTTCCTACCGCACTTTTGGCTAATGAGGAGCCTATACAGAACGGAGAGCCTTTTATCTTATACGGCACAAAGTTGGACATAACTAAGCTAGAAAAATTTCAACAAAAGTGCGGTCAAAATTTTCAGATTTTTGATGTTTGGATGGTAGCGAAAAATATTATCGTCTTATTGAAAGGTCAATGGTTTTCTGATTTCATTAAATTTGCTCACGATGTTGAAGTGGATATTGCTAAATTAGATTTCAGCCCTAAATTGTCTCAAGCAGGGTTGTTGGTGATGGATATGGATTCTACCGCTATTCAAATTGAGTGTATTGATGAAATTGCGAAACTAGCGGGTGTTGGCGAACTTGTTTCTGCGATTACGGAAAGTGCAATGAGGGGGGAATTAGATTTCGAGCAAAGTTTGCGTTGTCGAGTGGGTACATTAAAAGGTGCGCCAGAAAGCATTTTGCAGCAAGTTAGAGAGAATTTACCGCTAATGTCTGGATTAGTTGAAACGATCCAAACCTTACAAAAATATGGCTGGAAAACTGCAATTGCTTCAGGCGGATTTACTTATTTTGCGGATTATTTGAAAGCCTTATTGCAACTTGATTTTGCTGCATCAAATCAATTTGATATTGAAGATGGAAAACTCACAGGCTTAGTTAAAGGCGATGTGGTTGATGCCCAATATAAAGCTAAAACATTGCAACATTTGTTAGAGGAATACGGTATTTATTCCCAACATTCTATTGCTATCGGCGACGGTGCAAATGACTTGGCAATGATGAATGTGGCGGGACTAGGTGTTGCGTTCCATGCTAAACCTAAAGTGCAACAACAAGCGCAAATTGTGGTAAACTTCGCCGACTTAACCGCACTTTTATGCCTTCTAAGTGCCAATGATCGAATTTAATAAAATGGGAGAAGACTATGCCATCTTTTGATATTGTTTCTGAAATTACTTTACACGAAGTTCGTAATGCAGTGGAAAATGCAAACCGTGTGCTTAGCACGCGTTATGATTTTCGTGGTGTCGAAGCGGTAATTGAATTAAATGAAAAAAATGAAACGATTAAAATCACCACAGAATCTGATTTCCAACTTGAACAATTAATTGAGATTTTAATTGGATCTTGCATTAAACGTGGTATTGAGCACAGTTCTTTAGATATTCCAGCAGAAAGCGAACACCACGGTAAACTTTACAGTAAAGAAATCAAGCTTAAACAGGGTATTGAAACAGAGATGGCGAAGAAAATTACTAAATTAGTAAAAGATTCTAAAATCAAAGTTCAAACTCAAATTCAGGGCGAACAAGTGCGTGTGACAGGTAAGTCACGCGATGACTTACAAGCAGTGATTCAACTTGTAAAAAGTGCTGAATTAGGTCAGCCATTCCAATTTAATAATTTTAGAGATTAGTTTTTCAAATAAGGGCGAAATGTTGCCATAGTTTTTTGATAAAACTTGACGAACACCGCTTTCAAGCGTAACATTCGCCCGATTTTTTAACGAGAAGGACACACACTTTGGACAGTCATAGTCGATACCGAATATCGCTCTAGACGCTCGCCTTTTATTATCGGCGTGCGTTCGCCGGTAAATTTACCGTTGTTTCGGCATCTCTTAACGAAAACTTTGCGATTTTTTACCGCACTTTCGTTTCTTCTTTAATTTGTTCACTGTTAGCTGTTCATAATCCTATAAGGAGTATGAAATGATCAATGCGTTTGCTATCAATGATTCCCGCTTGGTTCGTATTGACGAAGACCAAACTGATCTCAATACTGCCATTTGGCTTGATTTACTTGAGCCGACAGGCGAAGAACGTGAAATACTACAAGAAGGCTTAGGTCAGAGCCTAGCATCTTTTCTAGAACTGGAAGATATCGAAGCTTCCGCCCGTTTCTTTGAAGATGAAGATGGTTTACACCTTCACTCATTTTTTTATTGCGAAGATGAAGACAATTATGCTGATTTAGCGAGCGTTGCTTTTACTATTCGTGATGGTCGTTTATTTACGTTGCGTGATCGCGAGCTACCCGCATTCCGTTTATACCGTATGCGTTCACGTAGCCAGCGTTTGTTAGAATGCAATTCCTATGAAGTTTTACTGGATTTATTTGAAACGAAAATTGAGCAATTAGCGGACGTGATTGAAAATATTTATGCAGATTTGGAAGAGTTAAGTCGCGTTATTTTAAACGGAAAACAAGATGAAGCCTTTGATGAAGCATTAAATACACTCACGGAACAAGAAGACACCAGCTCAAAAGTTCGTTTGTGCTTGATGGATACTCAACGTGCATTAGGTTTCTTGGTTCGCAAAACTCGCTTACCAACTAATCAGTTAGAACAAGCACGAGAAATCTTACGAGATATTGAATCTTTGCAACCGCATAATGAATCATTATTCCAAAAAGTAAACTTTTTAATGCAAGCTGCAATGGGTTACATCAATATTGAACAGAACAAAATTATGAAATTTTTCTCAGTTGTTTCTGTGATGTTCCTTCCTGCAACATTAGTTGCATCCACTTATGGTATGAACTTTGATTTTATGCCTGAATTACATTTTAAATATGGCTATCCAATGGCAATTGGATTAATGATCGCAGCCGCACTGACACCATATATTTATTTTAGAAGAAAAGGATGGTTATGATGGAATTATCCCAAACCGCATTATTTATCGGATCAATTATTAATCTTTACGCACTTGTAGTAATCTTACGAGCTTGGTTGCAGTTTGCTCGTGTGGATTATTACAGTCCTGTTTCAACATTTGCAGTCAAAATGACTGATCCAATATTAAAACCTCTGCGTAAAATTGCGCCTACTGTGAAAAATATCGATACTTCCGCATTACTGCTTGTATTTATTATTGGTATGTTAAAAGGTATTATTTATTTTGGCTTATCAGTAAATGTACTCTTAGTATTGGGCGTATTAACTGTATTGAAAAGCATTGGTTTAGCTATTTTCTATGTGCTTTTTATTGGGGCTGTTTTAAGTTGGTTTAATCGAGGTAATAATTCTATAAGTTATGCCTTTTATCAACTCTCCGAACCACTTTTAAAACCAATCCGTCGATTATTACCTACATTAGGAATGATTGATTTTTCTCCGATGGTCGTTATGTTTATCTTATTGTTTTTAAACAATTTTATGCTTGATCTTCTAGGTGGACTTTGGATTATCGCTGGTTAGATATTCATATTCCTTATTTGAATATTGCTTTATAAAAATATTGAAGATTTAGTTGGTAAGAATAGTATTTTCTATTCTTACCTTTTTATTTCATTTTTAGAGGTTTTTGATTTTTATAATTCTTATAAAAGATATAAAATTCTTTTATAAAAATAAGGGGAAGTTTATTTACATTGACATTTAAATAGCAGAATTTATTGTCCTATTACCTAAAGTACCATCATCAATCGCTTCTTTTGGCGTCCCAATAACTTCGGCGATTTTCTCTCCATTTTTAAAAAACACAAATCCACCATTTTCCATTTTTGTCCAAGATTCATTTTTGGTTAAAGGAAATGTTGTGATGATATTGACCTTATCTCCTGCTTTTGCATAATAGCTAAAATCAATTACTCCATCATCATCAATACGGTGAGCTTTGCCAAAAGGTGCTTTTCGCATAACATAATGTAAGTTTGTTGAGCAATGTGCAATCATCCACTCGCCATTAGAAAGAATGAAATTAAACGTACCGTGTTGAGCAAGTTCTTTTGTTACTTTTTGAATTGCTTCAAAAATTTCCATTTCACTTGGTTTTTTGCGGAAAGTATTTTTAAGATATTCAGCCATATAACAGAAAGCAGCTTCAGAATCTGTAGAACCTATTGGCTGTAAAAAATGATCTGTCATATCTGGTAAGTTTTTTAAATTACCATTATGCGCAAAAACCCAGTTTTGTCCCCAAATTTCACGAATGAACGGATGGGTGTTTTCAATATTGACTTCGCCTTGTGTTGCTTTACGAATATGCGCAATAACATTAAGAGATTTAATATTATATTGTTTTATACAATCTGCGATGGGGGAAAGACTGGCTGCTTGATTATCACGAAAAATACGTACACCACGTCCTTCAAAAAACGCGATTCCAAAGCCATCTGAATGGCAATCTGTTAAACCTGCACGACGACGGAAACCTTCAAAAGAAAAAACAATATCCGTTGGCGTATTGCAATTCATTCCGAGTAATTGACACATAACTTTAATTAGATATAACCTCACAATATGTGAGCGATTTAACACCATTATAGGGAGAATATCAAGAGAGATTTAATGAATTTTTATGTTGTATAGATATTAATGATAGAAATCTTATTTAATCTATTATTCTTTAAAAATCGAGATTTAACAGTCTTCTTCGACTGATGTGTTGTAGTACAAGCAAATAAACTCACAAGGAAAACAACAAGCAATGCCATCTTTAATTTATTCATAAATACAAAATTCCGAAAAATAAGAAAGCGCGTATGATAGCGAAAATTGGGGACTGTGCAAGGGATTGGAATGAGACTAAAAAATGCAATAAAAACTGGAAATGTAATTCCAAACACACACAAAAAAATAAAATATGGAAATTAACTTCCAATTTTTGTACACTTTTTACAAATATGAAATTAACTTCCAATGAGTAAAACTATGATCTCTCGTGAAAATTATTTACAGCAACTGATTCAATTTAAAGATACTGATTTTATCAAAGTCATCTCTGGTGTTCGTCGTTCTGGTAAATCAGTGCTACTCATGCAATACCGTGATTACCTTCAACAACAAGGAATTTCCCCTGAAAATATTCTTTACCTCAATTTTGAATCTTTTGAATATCAATGGGTGAAAGACGCTCAAGACTTCCAACAGCTTATTCAAGAAAAAATGCCGTCTTCTCAAGAGAAAATCTATTTTCTGATTGATGAAATTCAGTTTGTGGAAGGTTGGCAAAAAATCGTCAATGCGCTTCGCGTAAGTTTTAACACCGATATAGTGATTACAGGTTCCAATGCCAACTTGCTTTCCGGTGAGCTTGCGACGTTGTTAAGCGGTCGGTATGTAGAAATCAAAATTTACCCGCTTTCTTTCAAAGAATTTTTGCACGCCAAAAATGTGGATAGCCAATCAAGATTGGTCGATAAACTCTATTCGGAATATGAAAAATATGGCGGTTTCCCCAGCGTTGTGATGGCTGATGAGCCTTTAAAAGAAACGATTTTATCGGGTATTTTTGATTCCATCGTGCTAAATGATATTGCCCACCGAGCTGGAGTGAAAGACACGCATATTCTTAAAAGTGTAATTCTCTTTTTAGCGGATAACGTAGGGCAGTTGGTGAATCCAAGCAAAATTAGCAACACGCTCACGTCCGAACGTGTTCCCACTTCAAATCACACCATAAGCAAATATCTTGATTTGTTAGAAAATGCCTTTCTTTTTTATAAAGCAAAACAATACGATATTCGCGGAAAAGGCTATTTAAAAACCAATGCGAAATATTTTATTGTGGATAACGGTTTAAGACGACACGCTATCGGCAAAAAAGGCGCGAATTATGCCAATCGCCTAGAAAATATTGTCTTTATTGAATTGCTTAGACGAGGTTATACCGTTGATGTGGGTAAACTCGACAGCAAAGAAATTGATTTTATCGCCCGAAAAGCTGATGAAATTTTATATGTACAAGTCGCCTTTGAAATCCCTGAAAATACCCACGAAACAGATAATCTTTTGCATATTAAAGATAACTATAAAAAGATTTTAATTACGGGGAAATATTATGAACAAACAGAAATTGATGGGATTGAAGTGATTTATGTGGTGGATTGGTTGTTGCAATAAGTCTAAAAACGTTGAAAATTTTCACCGCACTTTTAGTGATTAATGTTTATGCTGGCACGCGTTTCCTAACGGTGCCCTAGAAAGTAAATAAAGTGCGGTTAGTTTTTCAGGTGTTTTTTAGTGAAATTAGGCACACGCTAGGAAGCGTGCACCAACAGATTGTGCTAATAAAGAAAGATAGCGCCAGCATCCACGCTGGTGCTGTTTAATAAAAACATTGTGAATTCTACGCATAATCGTAGGCAGAACCAATATTCAAAATTCTTTAGCTTTTTTGACCGCACTTTCAGTTGATAGGCACAAGCGAGGACGCTTGTGCCATCATAGAAGAATATTAATAATCAAAAATATAGACTTCGTCATTAGACATAGTATTACTTAATTGAGAAAATTCATCCTGTTGAAATACGGGAGTGTCTTTTAAGATACTTAACATATTTGAACAAATTATCCAATCATTATTCCATAAAGAAATTTCTCCCTTATACAGATTACACATTTTTTCTGAGAAATTAAAATTATTTAGATCAGATTTTAGCATTCTTTGCATCCATATTTGGGCAAAGCCAGAATTTGGCATTCTTATTAGTTTATTATAAACGAGCCTCTTTATAGGCTCTGAGTCTTCCAACTTAGTAAATAATTTACTAATAATAGAACAACAAACAGGTATTACTTTAGGATTACAATATGCAATATCAGCAATAATACTTATTACTTGTTTTGTATTTGATGATAGTTTTTCTATACTATTATTAGAAGTGTTTAATGAATTAATAAGTTCTTCTAAACTTAAATAAATTTTCTGCTTATTTTCTTTTTCTATAGCTTGATCAAATTCATTTAGTGCTGAATTAAGACTTCCTGAATTAGGGTATTCAATACTATGCTGTCTAATAATTAAGCTTTTCTTTTGTAAGTTTTTTGTATTATTAGCAATTTTTAACCAAGCTAGTTTATCTTTTTTTATTGATTGAGTAACTATATCTTGACTACCTTTAGTTTTACTAGAGTTTAATTTTAATCCAAAAGACATCATTATTTCTGATAGATACTTTAATATATTTTCTCCATCGCTATGATTTTTAACAAAAATTTTATAATCATCTCTATAGCGTAATATTTTATATTCTGAAATCCCTTTATTTTTTAACTCTTCACTTAATAGTATATCGATATAGCCTAATATCATTTCAGCAATAAAATCCATCAAGATAGAGCCCTGTGGGATTCCATTAGTTTGCCCATATTGGCAGTTCTGAATTTTTTTATCTATAGAGTTTCCTAATAGCGTTAATCTATGATTCTTTTTTGCTATGTCTTTACCTTCTATAGCCCATGCTATGGAATGAGTATATATAGAGCTGTAACAATCAGCCACATCAGTATCAAAAACATATTCATATTCAAGTGAAAGGCAAATAGACTCTTGTTCCACTGACTCCCACCATTTCAGGATTTGTTTAGCTTTATCCTTTAATTGACTATTGGACTTCACAGGGATACTAAGACATTCAATTTGGGGATTGTTTTGGTATTCTTTGAAGCGCTTTTTTAACTTCTCCCAGTTATCTTTTTTTGTGATTTTATGAACTAAATCTACGTAAACTAATGGATGGATAATTTGTAGTGGTCTCCAAGAGAGTTTTCCATCTTTATTGGCATATATGAGATGATTTACCATCTCATTATTTGCAATATCAGGTCTTTGGTTAGCATTGTTATGCGTGTTACGATCAAAGTTTAATAGGCTCTTATCTGATAATTCTTCTGAGATTTTTTGTAATAAGTTTGTAAATGAAAAATATCTAGGTAAATCAATATTACAATAACTTTCATGTTTTAAGAAAAACGCTTTGGCATCATGATGCTCTAATTCTAAAATGCTTGATGAATCCATTTTTATTATTTCCATTTAGATAAATTTTACTTCATCGCCACACCCAACCATTTCATCATCTCTCTCTCATCCCAACCTTTACGTTTGGCATAACCTTGAGCTTGGTCTTCATCAATGCGACCTAAGGTGAAATAATTGCTTACCGGGTGGGTGAAGTACCAACCGCAGACGGAAGCTGCCGGCCACATGGCGTAGCTTTCGGTGAGTTTCATGCCGATGCATTGTTCGACTTCTAATAAATCCCAAATCAGGGCTTTTTCCGTGTGTTCCGGGCAGCTTGGATAACCCGGTGCAGGTCGGATGCCAACATAATTTTCATTAATTAACCCTTGGTTGTCAAATTCTTCTTGCGTGTAGCCCCAAATGCGGGTGCGAAGCTCAAAGTGTAGGTATTCCGCCATTGCTTCAGCTAAGCGGTCGCCCACAGCTTGTAGTAAGATAGCATTGTAGTCATCGCCTGCAGCTTTATAGCCTTCTACTAAATCCATTTCTTCAACACCCGCACAGACGGCGAACATGCCGAACCAGTCTTTTTTACCGCTTTCGCGATCGGCGATAAAGTCGCTTAAGCAGAAGTTAAATGGGCTCTTGCTGTTTTTACCACGTTCCGTTTGTTGGCGTAAGCCGTAAGCGGTGCCAATTGTTTTCGTGCGTTCTTCATCAGAGAATAGCACAACATCATCGTCCACACGTTCTGCAGGGAAAATGCCTAAAATACCGCTTGGGTTGAGTTTGTGGTTTTGCTCTAATTCATCTAAAACCACTTGCGCATCATTCCATACTTTACGTGCTTCTTTGCCACCTTCAGGATAATCAAAGGCATCCGGATAGCCGCCCATCAAGCCCCAAATACGGAAGAATGGCGACCAGTCGATAAATTTGCGCAACTCGGCAATTGGTACGTTTTTAAATTCCACAATGCCCGTTTGTTTTGGCGTTGGTGGCACGTAATCTGCCCATTCACCACTAAAGCCACTTAATGCGATGATATCCGCTTTTTCATCAATAGCAGTTTGAATGATCTTGTCCGCCGGCACCATCACGCCTAAGTCAATGACTTCAAAGTTATTACATTGCATTACCACGCTTACGATGTTTTTACCGATATCGTGCACGTCGCCTTTTACGGTTGCAATCACCACTTTAGCGTTGCTGGAACCTTTTTGTTTGGTGGCCTTAATAAACGGCTCTAAATACGCCACGGATTGTTTCATCACGCGTGCGGATTTCACCACTTGCGGCAGGAACATTTTACCATCGCCGAATAAATCGCCGACTACGTCCATGCCAGCCATCAACGGGCCTTCAATCACATCTAGTGGGCTTGGTAATGTTTGGCAAGTGGTAATCCCTTTCACAAGGGCGTGTTTTAAAAGTTCTCCCACTGGCCAAGTGCACCATTCTGCGACAGAATCGACCGCACTTTTCTTAAACTTCTCGCCTCTAAAATCGGCTTAGGTCAGTTTATATTTTTGGATCATCGTCCCCATCGCACCGTCTAAAATGAGAATGCGATTTTCTAGAGCTTGTTTAAGTTGAGCGGTTTTATTCACCATAATTATTTTGTTCCGTAAATCTTAAATAAATAACTACGGAATAATAGGTGTAAGGGCTAGGGGTGTCAAATGTTAGAAGGAAAGTGCGGTGGAAAATTAAGGTTTTTTATTTAAGTGTAATGGCTGCGACAAAACAGGTAATTTTACATTCTCCACACCCATTGCAACGTTCATTATCAATCTCTAAAGTGCTGGAGATTGCTTGTTGTGGGCAAGCGGTTTGGCAGTCTGGACAGGTTTGATTCTTTTGAATTAAACAGGCTGAGGAAAATTGTGGACGAAGTAATGTATCCGCTGGAAAATTAGGATGTAGTGCATTTGTCGGACAAACTTCTGCGCATTTACCACACAAATCACAAGGTGCGTAGTCAATTTCAAGGGTGGCTTGTTGCTGTTTTAGTTGAATTAAACCATTAGGGCAAGCTGAAGCGCATTCCCTACAACCATTGCAGACGGCGGAAAATAAATCTTCTCGTGCTGAAAAGGGAGGACGAGATTGCGTTTTTTCTATTGTTGATTTTGTAGCTGGAAATACATGACGCAATAGTCCTCTACGAGAAATGTGATGGTGGCTTAAATAAGCCTGATAATAGGCTTCGTTTTTCATTATCGATAAAATCTTACTGTCGGCACATTAATATGTAAATCTACTTGCCATTGTTGTAAAGTTTTTATGGTAAGTAATGCAAGAGCTTGATAAAAATCAGAATTTTCTATTTTGCTTAGTTGTTCAAGGAAATGATACGCCCAAGTTAAGAAGTGTTCACGTAGAAATTCGATTAATAAGTGCGGTTGATTTTCTGCTAAATATGCAGCAAGCATTAGCATTAAGCCAATATGATCTTCTGGTTCATCTTGTTGTGTTTGAAATGCGATTTGATGTTGTTGTAAGAAATCGCGTAATGCTAAGAGAGAATTACCAAAAATAACACATTCAGGATCAAGATATACAGATCCCCAAGGTGGCGTAGGTAATTCATTTGGACCAATAAATAAATACTGATATTGTTCAGTGATATTTTGTTGCAGCCCTTTTTCAATAAGTGCGGTGATTTTTTTATATGTTTTTACATCAAATGAAATTTCCCATTCTTGCATCTAATTTGGTTGGCGAAAGAATGTCAAAATATCAGTAAGTCGTGCATCATTAGGCTCATAGTAAAATACTGCACCGAGTAAACGCCCATAAATAGAAATTTGTTGAAGGGTATTTTGCATAGTATCTCCGAAAACAATTTGTCATTAGTGAATGGGGATATGAGGGTTGGTTAAATATTACTAATTAACGTTTCTAAAAATTGAGGCGTATGCTATACGCCTCAACATAATTTAACCACCAATCGCCATGCCGTAAGTCATATGTAATCCATAAAATAATACGCGACCGATGCCTTCCGCTACTAACGTTAATAGAACGGAAATACCTAATAGTCCTATGTTTTTCACTCGGAATAAGAGGAAAGCTACAATGGAAAGTAAACATAAGCGAGTTACGGTCATTATGGCATAATTTGGTACGAGGTCAGCGGCATTTTGAATAGCACTGTGAATATTGTGTAAATTGAAGCCTTGATATATGGCTACTATTGCGACCAATAATACTCCAATGGCAAATAAACTTGGCAGATGCTGAAGCTGATATTCACGTTGTTTATTAGGGATTAATAACGCATAGCTCAATGTTAATCCACCTAATACAACGGTAAGATAGAATGACCAAGAGGTTAATGCATTATTCCAAGTTGGTATGCTTGTAATATGGTAAACCTGATTCATTACATACATAAATAGTATGCCGATAAGGGCGGTCACAATTCGCCATACATTTCCAAGTGAAACTGGCATTTTACCTAAAATTGCAATCAGCCAGTAGAAACCTGCTAATGCGAAAAATATTGCACCAGCGGCAATTTCATTACTCATCATTGATGAGCCGACTCGATTAAGTGAATTAAATGCACGTATAGGTAAGCCAAGATGCATAATGGAAGCAATAAATCCAATACCTAGCAAAGCCAAAATCACAAACATTACTTTATGAATATAAGTGCGACTTTTTGTATTTTTCTCATTTAATAGTACAAATGTGAAAACAAGCCAAGCACCGACCGCACTTTGTGCCAAAACTGTAAAAAATACTAGTGGCAGTTCATATAATCCTGTATTCATCTTACACCTCTCTTGGGTTTCCTAAGAACCCACTTGTATCGCCACTTAAACGAGCGTGTTTATTGGGTTTTACCACTAAATTTGGTTGAGTGATATCAGCCGGTGGTAGTGGTGCGATGGAGGCTTGTGTGCCATATTTTGCTCGAAGTTCATCAATAGGAGCGAAATCCAATGCGCGTAGTGGGCAGGCATCAACACAAATCGGTTTTTGACCTGATTTTACGCGAGAATAACATCCATCACATTTTGTCATATGACCTTTTTGTGCATCATATTGCGGTGCATCATAAGGACATGCCATATGGCAATAACGACAACCGATACAAATTTCTTCATTGACGATCACGAAACCATCTGCATTTTTGTGCATTGCACCAGTTGGGCAAACTTTTGTACAAGCAGGATCTGCACAATGATTACAAGAAATAGACATATAATAAGCAAATATATTTTGATGCCAGCATCCATCTGCTTGTTGATTCCACTGACCACCTGTATATTCATAAATACGACGAAAATTGACTTCTGTGCCAAGATCTTTGTAATCCTTACAGGCTAATTCACAAGTTTTACAGCCTGTGCAGCGTTCAGAATCAAAATAAAAACCATATTGTTCCATAATTATCCCCCTACAAACGTTCCACTTGAACTAAATTAGAATGTTGCGGATTACCTTTCGCAAGCGGTGATGGGCGTTGTGTCGTAAGTACATTAATGCAACCTGAATGATCGATACGATCTTTATCTGGTGCATACCAAGCCCCCTCGCTTAATGCCACAACCCCTGGAATAATACGGGGGGTAATTTTTACATTAATACGTACTTCGCCTCGATCATTAAAGATACGAATCATATCGCCATTTTTAATATTACGAGGTTCTGCATCAATAGGATTCATCCAAACTTCTTGTGGATTAGCTGCTTTTAATACATCCACATTGCCATAAGTTGAATGGGTTCTTGCTTTGTAGTGAAAACCACTTAGTTGTAACGGATATTTTTCCATTAATGGATCGCCGTAATGCTCAAAACTTTGGGCGTGAATTGGTAAAGGATGAATTACTTCATCTTCTGCTAATTTCCAAGTTTTTGCTATTTCAGCTAGACGAGAAGAATAAATTTCAATTTTGCCAGATGGCGTTTTAAGTGGATGGGCTTCTGGATTATCACGGAAATCTTTGTATGCAACTTTAAAGCCATTAGGATCAACCTTTTTAAAAATACCTTGTTGTCTAAATTCTTCAAAAGTAGGTAATTCAGGTAATTTTTCTCGAGATTGCTCATAAATATGGCGTAACCATTCCTCTTGTGTTCTTCCTTCAGTAAATTTTTCTTTTACGCCCATTTTCTCAGCTAAATCACTCAACATATCGTAAATAGGTCTGCATTCAAAAGATGGTTTGATCACTTGATCTGCAAAAATGACATAGGCCATATTGGATACAAAGGCATCTAAAGCGAAATCCATTTGTTCTGAAGTTGTACAATCTGGTAATAAAATATCACTGTATTTGGCAGTAGATGTCATATGATTATCAATAGTAATGATCATTTCACATTGGGTATCATCTTGTAAAATATCGTGGGTACGATTGATTTGTGCATGCTGATTAATCAAACAGTTACTTGCGTAATTCCAAATTACTTTAATGGGGGAAGATAATTTATCAACACCACGAATACCATCTGTAAGTGCGGTCATTTCTGTGCCGCGAATAATTGCATCTGTCCATAAAAACATTGGAATGCTTGCTTTCACGGGATTTTTCAGCGTTGGCATCCGCACAAATGGAATGCTGTACGCACTTTCACGAGCACCAGTGTTACCACCGTGAATTCCAACATTACCCGTTAAGATTGGTAACATCGCGATGGCACGAGAGATTAATTCTCCATTACTACGACGTTGAGGCCCCCAGCCTTGGGAAATAAAGGCAGGTTTTGTACTACCAATTTCACGTGCGAGTTTAATAATTCTCTCCGCTGGAATACCAGTGATTTTAGCCGCCCATTCAGGGGTTTTAGCGATACCATCATCATCACCATAACCTAAAATATAGGCTTTATAATGACCATTTTTAGGGGCGTCAGCGGGTAATGTTTTTTCATCATAACCAACACAATATTTATCTAAGAAAGGTTGATCCACGAGATTTTCTTTAATCATTACATAAGCAAGGGCAGCAACAAGGGCTGCATCAGTACCCGGACGAATTGGGATCCACTCATCTTCACGCCCTGCACCAGTATCATTATAACGAGGATCAATAATAATCATTTTGGCATTGGAACGAGCTTTGGCTTGTTCAATACAATAAGTTAAACCACCTCCACTCATACGAGTTTCTGCAGGATTATTACCGAATAACACTATTAATTTGGTGTTTTCAATGTCAGCCATTCCATTTCCCAATGCCCAACCACCACCATAGGTATAATCTAAACCGACTGCAATTTGTGCGGTGCTGTAATCACCATAATGGTTTAAATATCCACCAATACAATTCATAAAACGAGCGATCATAGTGGATGCAGGAGGCCAAGATTTAGCCATTGTGCCACCGAGTGTTCCCGTACCATAGTTTAAATAAATTGATTCATTGCCATATTTTTTGATATTGCGTTTCAATGCGTCTGCAATTTCAGTTAAAGCCTCATCCCAACTGATTCGTTTGAATTTACCTTCTCCGCGTTTACCTATACGTTTCATTGGATATTTTAAACGGTCTGGGTTATACACTCGACGACGCATAGAACGTCCACGTAGACAAGCACGAACCTGATGATCAAGATTATATGTTTCTGTCCCCGTATTATCGGTTTCCACATAAGTGATTCGGTTATCTTTTACGTGCATTCGTAATGGACAACGGCTACCACAGTTTACTGTACAAGCACTCCAAACAATACGTTCCTGACTATTTTCATTGAGGTGTTGTGTCTCTTTAGCCATTACATTGAAAGGTAAAGTAAGATTTGAAACTGCCAGTGCAGCTCCCGCAGATGACGCCTTGACAAAATCTCGGCGACTTATTTGATTAAAGTTACTCATAATATCGTCCCCCACAGTAAGATCGAGTAATAACTAAAACGAGTTAATTATAATCTTTGTATAGAAGTTTTACTTGAGCCAAATCAACTAATTATTAATAGGTACATTATTTATAGGGTATTTTAGTAGGTTGATGTTTTTATAAATTTTGGAATAACAAATTGACTATAGATTTAAAAATCCGTTAGCATAGTGGCGTATTAGTTTATCTAATATGTTAAGTTTAACTATTATTAACTAGAGGATCTTTTCATGAAGAAACTTATCGCGGTTGCGGTGTTTTCTGCGTGTGGCTCGTTAGCTCATGCAAACACCATTATTCCAAACTACAATACAGACGCCCATCTTTACGAATTCACGCAAACCTATGATTTAGTTGTGCCAAAAGGCTCGCAAGGACAAACCAATTTATGGGTTCCATTACCATTTAATGGGGAATACCAACAAGTGAAATCGATTCACTTTGAAGGTAATTACATGAATGCCTATGTAACAGAAAACAATAAATACGGAGCGAAAACCTTATTTGCCACTTGGGATAAAGATGCACAAAAACGTGATTTAAAAGTCACGATGGTCATTGAAACAAAAGACCGTGAACCGATGGTGAAAGGTGCTTTAGAGAATTATACTCCGCCAAAAGATATTCAGTATTCCGTGGATGTACAAGAATACTTAAAAGCTACTCCACATATTAAAACTGATGGCATTGTGAAAGAATTTGCTGACAAAATCCTAGGTAAAGAAACTAATCCATTGAAGAAAGCAGAACTTATTCACCACTGGATCGTAAAAAATATGGAACGTGATAATTCTGTATTAGGTTGTGGTGACGGCGATGTAGAAAAAATTCTTACCACTGGCGTGTTAAAAGGTAAATGTACCGATATTAACTCTGTATTTGTGGCACTTGCTCGTGCTGCAGGCATCCCTGCTCGTGAAATTTTTGGTATTCGCTTAGGTACGGCAGAGAAAATGGGCAAATATTCAAAAGGTGCCTTCGGTAGTGCAAATGAACAAGGCATCGTAAACGTAAGTGGCGGTCAGCACTGCCGCGCTGAATTCTACCTTGCAGGATTTGGATGGGTACCAGTTGATTCCGCAGACGTTGCCAAAATGCGTTTAGCAGAGAAAAAATCTGTTGAAGATAAAGATACACAAGCCGTAGCAAAATATTTGTTTGGTAACTGGGAAGCAAACTGGGTGGGATTTAATCATGCCCGTGACTTCGATTTATATCCACAACCAGAACTGGCTCCAATCAATAACTTCGGCTATCCATATGCAGAAGTAGGTGGCGATCCGTTAAATTCCTTTGACCCAAAAGAATTTAAATATGACTACGTATCTAAAAAACTCTAATAAATCCTTTTGGGTTGCCATAGCCGCCGCACTAAGTGCTGCGGTGGCATCAACCTTGTGCTGCATCGCACCATTAATTTATTTAGTATTTGGTGTGTCGTCCACTTGGTTGATTGGCTTAGGCGAATATGATTATTTGCGTATTCCTATGCTTATCATTTCATTATGTGCCTTTGCCTATGGATTTTGGCTGTTGATGTTTTCCAAAAAAATCATTTGTAGCAAATATATTTCCCGTAAAAAACTTATCGTTTTATATTGGATTGTATTTATCGTGATGATTTTTTTCTTAACCTATCCAACAATTTTACCTTGGATTTTAGAATTAGCTAATTAGGAATAAAAATGAAGAAATTATGTACCGCACTTTTGCTTTCGCTGTTTGCAATTTTTTTCGCTCATGCGAATGAAACCAAACAAATTGTGCTAAAAGTAAAGGAAATGAATTGCCAGCTTTGTGCTTACTTAGTCAATAAAGAACTGCGTAATATTGATGGCGTTATTTCAACAAAAGCATCTATTAAAGATGGTTTAGTGACGGTTGTGGAAGATCCAAAAGTCACAAACCAACAATTATTCGATGCAATTCACAAGCTGAAATATACTGCTGAAGTCGTGAATTAAACGCTAAATATCTAGCAAAAAAGTGCGGTGAAAATTCACCGCACTTTTCTTTAGCTATTAAATTAGACTAATTTTTTAATTAGCTTGATTACAGTACAATTAATTAAATATGATAAACGCAATATTATTCAGCACTTCCGCTTAAAAATCCGCCACTTTGATGATTCCAAAGTTTAGCGTACAGACCATTGAGCTCTAGTAATTCGGCGTGCGTACCTTGTTCGACAATTTGTCCTTTATCAAGCACAATCAGGCGATCCATCGCTGCGATGGTGGATAAACGATGGGCAATGGCAATCACAGTTTTATTTTCCATCATCTTATCTAGACTTTCTTGTATTGCCACTTCCACTTCTGAATCCAATGCACTTGTGGCTTCATCTAACAATAGAATTGGTGCGTCTTTTAACATTACACGAGCAATGGCAATTCTCTGACGCTGACCACCAGAAAGTTTTACCCCGCGTTCTCCCACATGGGCATCATAGCCTTTTCTACCTTGAGAATCACTGAGAAATGGGATGAAATCAGCGGCTTCCGCTCGTTCAGCAGCTAAAACCATTTCTTCATCAGTAGCATTCGGGCGACCATAAATAATATTGTCACGTACAGAGCGATGTAGCAACGAAGTGTCTTGAGTGACTAAACCGATTTGGCGACGTAAGCTTTCTTGTTGCACATTGAGTACATTTTGTCCATCAATGGTAATTTCGCCTTGTTGTGCTTCATAAAAGCGAAGTAATAAGTTCACAATCGTAGATTTTCCTGCACCAGAACGACCGATTAACCCAACCTTTTCCCCTGGTTTGATAGTGAGATTGAAATGATTGAGTAATGGTTTTGTCGGATCGTAAGCAAAGGTAATATCGTTAAACTTAATTTCCCCTTGTTTCACTTGTAACGGTGACGCTTGTGGTTTGTCCACAATGGTGTGGGGTTTAGTTAAAGTATTCATTCCGTCGTTTACGGTTCCGATATTCTCAAACAAACGGGCAGATTCCCACATAATCCAGCGAGAAAGCCCATTTACGCGTAATGCCATGGCCGTTGCCGTTGCTATTGCACCCACGCCAACTTGACCATTTTTCCATAAAATAATACCAAGTATTGCAGTACTTAACGTAAGTAGAATATTTGTAGCGTAAGTGAGTGTATCTAGTGATGTTGCTAAGCGCATTTGGGCGTGTACTGTTACCATAAAATCTTGCATAGAACGCTTGGCATAAGTAGCTTCGCGTGAGCCGTGAGAAAATAATTTTACTGTAGCAATATTAGAATAAGCATCTGTAATGCGTCCTGTCATTAAAGAACGAGCATCAGCTTGTCGTTGTGCGGTTTTTGATAGTTTAGGAATTAGGGTTCGTAGGATCAAACCGAAGAGTATAATCCAAGTAATAAATGGTAATAAGAACCAAGAATCTAATGCCACTAGCACTACGCCAGAGGTAATAAAATATACCAATACATAAACGAACATATCTGCAAGTGTAAGTACTGTGTCACGTACTGCAAGGGCGGTTTGCATTACTTTTGCGGATACTCTACCTGCAAATTCGTCTTGATAAAAACTTAAACTTTGTCCAAGCATTAAACGATGGAAATTCCAACGTAATCGCATTGGAAATACGCCTTGTAAGGTTTGTAAATGCACGGCCGAAGCTAAAAATCCCCACACAATACTAATAAGTAATAGAGCAGCCATTCCAATTAATAAATGACTTTTTTCTTGCCATAATCTTTCAGGTGTAAATGTGCCTAACCAATCTACAAGCGTTCCCATAAATTGGAATAATACAGCTTCCATTACACCTGTACCTACGGTTAAAATTGCGAGCAAAAAAATCCAGCCTTTCATTCCTGTAATACTAGACCAAATAAAACGGAACAAACCTTTTTTAGGTGTTGTTGGATTGCTTTCTGGATAGGGATTCAAACGATTTTCAAACCACGAAAAAATTTTGTTAAACATATCTTTTCCTTAAAAAGAAAAGGCAACGCGGGTTGCCTTTTAGAAGTGCATATTATTATAGCACAAAAACAAATCAATTTATAGGCTGACAGATTTTCTGTATTGGCTTGGAGAAAGTTGGTAGTAATTTTTAAAAACTTTACAAAAATGCGCTTCTGATTGATACCCCACTTCTAAAGCAATGGCAAGCACAGATTGTTGTGATTGTTTTAATAAAAACGCCGCAGATTGTAACCGCACTTTCGTGAGAAAACGTCCTGGCGACATACCAAGTTGTTGTTGAAAAACACGAATAAAGTTTGCACGAGACATTGTTGCAAGTTCAGCTAATTGTTCAATATGCCAATCATTTTGAGGTTGTTGTAATATTGCTATCAGTGCAGTATTTAATCGCTTATCTTGTAAGGCGAATAAGATGCCTTGTTCAATTAAATTTTGTTGAATGGCGTGACGTAAAATATAAATTAAAAGTACATTTGAAAGTGCATCAACGACCGATTTCGTACCCGCATCATTTTTTTGTGCTTCTTGCAAAAAAAGCTGCACTAAAGGATGAATGGGCGTGTCGCATAAATTTATATGTAAATATTCAGGCATTGATGCCGTAAGAAGTGCATCTTGTTGATAATAAAAATTACCGCAGAACATTTTTAAATCTGGTGTACCTCGTCCAATCTGATGTAACTCAAATAATCCTTGATGACTTTTTTTTGTAGGAATATCTGCCCTTTTATTTACTGAATAATGCATAAAGTGCGGTTGATTTTGAGGAAGAAAAAAAATATCTCCCTCTTTTAAATGAAATTGTTTTTCATTTAGTGTAAGCTGGCACTCGCCTTGTTCAATAAGATGGAATATGCCTTTTCCTGCATCCTTTTCTTGATGAGATATTTGCCATTCGCCTTGAAATTCACAGCGAATATTAATTTCTCCACGCACTTGTGCTAAATGGGTAAGTTTATCTAAATAGTCCATAATGAGATGTTAGCGATAAAAATTGAGATAAATAAGCAAGTATCATAATCTAATCCGCCTATAATTTGCCACACCAGTTGGTTATTAATTCAATATATTTAGGAGAACATTATGTTTGCAGATTGGAAAGAACACACATCTCACGTTAAAAAATCATTTGGCGCATTGGGTAAACAACACCCTAAAATGTTACAAGCTTACCAAGCATTAGGCTCAGCCGCGGAAGAGGGCAATGTGCTTGACGCTAAAACTCGCGAACTTATCGCATTAGCAGTTGCTGTAACAACTCGTTGTGAAAGCTGCATTAGCGTACACGCAGAAGAAGCAGTAAAAGCTGGTGCAAGTGAAGCTGAGGTTGCTGCTGCATTAGCAACAGCTATCGCATTAAATGCAGGTGCAGCTTATACTTATTCTTTACGTGCATTAGAAGCATATAGCGTACAGAAAGGTTAATTACTCGTCATTCCATAAAGTTAAGTTGATTAAGAGAAAGGGAGCATTTTTTAATGCTCCCTTGTTTTGTTAAGGCTGTGTTTTAATAATACACCACTCTATTTTTCAAGCTATGTCTCTCCTAAAGGGAATAACTCCGTAAATTGTCCATTTTTCTGATGATCAGTAAAAAACGGCAAACCGATCAAACGATAATGCGGTGTATCTTTTTGCAGGATCTTATCCTTCCCATATTCCACTGTGATTGATTTTAAAAAAGCTTCTTTCCACCTATCAGTTTCCACTAAATGTTCGCCTTTGGGTTCAATGAAAATTTGGTAATGCAAAAAGTCGTTCACACCATTGGAAGAAGATTTTTGTTTATCTTTCAGCAATAAAACAAAGTCCGGCATAAATCCTTCACCATCGGCAAAGTTATTCAATTTAAACACTTCTTCATTGCGGATTAAATGAACGTCATATTTAGATTTCAAATCGCCCAAACGCTCTGAAATAAATTGAATTAACGCTTCTTCCAAACTCGTTCCAGCAAAATTATCCATCACATACCAATCATTTTGCATGGCAATAGCAGTTTTTACATCATCTTTTTTGACCCATTTTTGTTTTGGTGTGCCAAAAATTTCCCACAATTTTTTAGGCGTAAATTCTTTTGTACCGATAAATGGCATATCACTTTCATTGAGACGTTTTTCAACCATTTCCAAGATTTTTAGGCAGCCTGCAAGTTTGTCATCTGGGCTAATCTGTTTATCTTGCCCTAATCCCAAAAATTCAATTTGCCAATCTTTTAACAAGTTATTTTGCAATTCATTGCGATTTTGAATGTTGAGTTTGCTTTGCAAGCGATCGAAATGAAATAAAGATTGACTATTTTTTCCTTTGATATGCAAGGCTTTATTAAAAATGTGCCGCTCCATTTCACTCATTTTTATGGTTTGAGTAAAATTATTTTGTGTGCCGATTTGTCGGGCGGTTTCATCATTTTCATCGGCTGTAAATTGCGTTTCCTGCAACAATTGATTGCCGTGAATTTGGAATGAAAGCGTTTGCGGATTGGCTTTTAGGCTGTCTGCATTATTGGCTTTAGCATTGGGATTTTTTACTTTTTGATTTGCCCAAATCAATAGGTTTTTAAAAGTTTCATCATCTGCAAATTCAGATTTTAGTTTGAAGGTGGTTAAAACCTTGTCTTTATCGTTTTCGGGAATAAAGCCATCTTTGCGAAGTTCTGCTTTTAATTCTGAAATATAGCGAGATTGCTCATCGTGCGTGTAATAAAACAATTCTTCCAAAATACGCAATTCGTGTTGCATGTCATTGTCAAATTTGCGTTTATTCGGCTGTTTATCTTCAAACGCAAATGGAAAATAACGCACGCCACGACCAATCAACTGCTTTTCCGATACGGTGGCGGCAGCCGTTTTGCCTGATTTTTTATTTGAACCGCCGCCGTTTTGCCCTTCATATAAACGCACAATATCAAACAAATTCAGAACGTCCCAACCTTCGGTTAATCTGTCCACCGTAAAAATGGCACGGATCGGATTATCGGCCGCTTCCAAATTATTTAGCAATTTTTCGGTTTCGCTGTCGGTTTTTTCGGTTTTGGTTTTGTTGCTCTCGGAGTTGGTAATAATCACATTGTGTTTTTGATAATTTTGTTTTACCCAATCTGCCAAATGTGCAAACTCAACGCCTTTTTCCTGCATAAATTTTAGGGCTTGTTCAGTGCGGGTTTTGCCTTGTTCGTTGGCGTTATCGCTATCGCTATCGTTCAAGCTTGTTGAAAATGTAGTTAAAAACGAAAAATCAACCGCCTGCACATTTTCTGCCCAATTTAAAAATGCCAGATAATCCGCTTTTGATTCATCAATCGTCTTACTTCTAAACAACATCACAGGCTTGAAATTGGCAATGCCATATTTCAACGCAATTCGATGTCGATACCAAGCAAACAATAAAGCGTGTAACACTCGCTCTTTCTTACCCAGCGTACTGGATACCAAATTGATTTCTTTGGTATAACCTTTTTGCAAAAATTCTTTTAAGCCAAATTTTGTGATGATTTTATCAGCGTACTTTTGTTGCACGTCAGCATTTTCAGGCAGCGTGGCGGTAAATTCCAACAGCACATTTTGGCTATGATTGCCATTTTTATTGAGTAACAATTCCAAAACCATATGCTCCCAGCCTTTACGTTCAATTTCGGCATTGCTGGTGCGGTCGTTCATTTCCTTTTCTAAATCTAATTCGCCTTGTTTTTTGCCTTTGGTTTGCGCGTTTAAATGGTGCGCTTCATCACCCAGCATCACAAGGTTCAATTTGTGCAAATCCGCCAATGTGGTTTGATTTTCCCGCCGGGTGCGAATATCGTTATACAGCTTTTGAATGCTGGTAAATTTAATTTCAATGCCGTCTGAATGTGGGCTAAATGTCTCCACTTTGCGAATAGGAATTACCGTATCGCCCTGCAAAATCTTCTCGGTAAATAAAAATTTTGCGTGCGTCGGATCGGTAAAATTATTTTCCGTTTTATCCACGATATTGTTTTGATTCACAAAAAACAGAAAATGCCGATACCCTTTTTCAAAATAATACAAAATCAACGCTGCCATCATCATCGTTTTGCCTGCACCTGTTGCCATATTAAATAGCAAATGGGTAGGGCGGTTTTTGATATCGGGGAAGTCCTTTAATTTTGGAGTGCGGTCAAAAATTACAAAGTTTTCTAAAGCCGATTTCTGCCATTCAAAAAACGGATATTTCAAATTATTTGAAACAAATTCAGGCAGTGCGAAAAAATCTGTCTGTTCCATTTCTTCCAGCATTGATTTGCGGTCTTCCACCCAATCAAACAACGTTTTATTATTCGCCATCTTTTTTCTCCGCTTGATTTTTTACTGATTGATAGAACGCACGGCTTAACGCTTTATCGTCATCGTTTAAGCAACCTGCAAATTGTTCATCGTCCATTTCGGATAATGAAACATACATTTGATTTAAATCCAACATTTCAAGCATCATTTGTTTTTGTTCGTCAAGTGGTAAGGTTTGAAATTCAGGTTCTTCAATGATTTGACTAAATTCATTCACGCTTACATTGTATTTCAAGAAATAGCGTTCGCATAATTCATTAAACAGCGTTTTGATGTCGTTTGAATTTTCGCACGCCAAAATTTGTTGTTTTGCTGTTTCGTTAAATGGAGCAAGTTCGGCATAAACAAACTCGCCACCGCCTTGCCAATTCACGGCTTTGGAAATACCGCCTTGCTCGCCTTCAATCACTTTTTTCAAGCGTTCAACGGCAAGCGTTTCAATATAATCCATTTGTTCAATACCGATGTATTGGCGGTTCATTTTATGAGCGACGGCGGCGGTTGTGCCACTGCCTAAATGGTAGTCTAGGACGATGTCGTTTTCGTTGGTTGCTGTTTTAATAATTTGTGAAATTAAACGCTCTCCTTTTTTGCCATTTTTAAAATCTACGCTCCCTTCTTTTCCAACATTTCCCATATCAAGGTAAAAACCTTCCCACCAATTACCACGAATTTTACGAAGTCCCTCATCATTATTGTAATTATCAGTTTTTCCCCAAGAATCTTGTAGTCTTAATAATTGGCAAACTTTGCCATTTTTATCTAATGTAAGAATATATTTTCTTCCATTTCTCTCAACTTCTTTCCATTTGCTATTTTCTAATTCAACGGATAAATCAAATCCAGTAACTTTATCGCTTCTTACAATCTTGGAAAGATGTGTTTTCACAATCTCGGCAAATTCATTACTTTTCTTAAATGCTTCTTTTAAAGAAAGTGCGGTTGTATTTTTTAAATCTTTTGGAAATCTATAATCATATAATTCTTTAAGTTGCCCAATAGCCCCATCGTTTTTTAAATATAGCGAATAGTGTTCATCATATTCTGAACGCAAATCATACAAGGGATTTATTGCAATATTTTTATGTCCATTTTTTGAAAAAACTATAATATATTCAGCATTTTTAACAATATTTCCATCTTGTGCCGCTTTAACTTTCATTCCTTGCGTTGTGGACATTTGGCAATGAATGGTTGTAACAAAATTTTCACGACCAAAAACTTCGTCCATTAAAATTTTCAAATAGGCTTGTTCATTGTCATCACATTGAACAAAAATCACGCCATCATCAGCCAACAATGTTTTCGCAATTTCCAGCCGATTTTTCATAAAAGTGAGCCAAGTGGAATGATTAAATTTGTCGTTGTATTTGAAACCGTCATTGCCCGTGTTATATGGCGGATCAATATAAATCAGCTTGATTTTGCCTTTAAACTGCTTGGCAAGCGAATGCAGGGCTATCAGATTATTGCCTTTGATAATGAGATTTTCGGCTGGCGTGCCGTCAAAATGGCGTTTGATTTCGCCAACGGGTTGCTTGCCATCTGCGGTATAGCGAGAGAATTTTGAGAATGCTTTTGCGTCAAAAAGTCGGTCAATTTCATCAAAAGCAAGGGTTTGATTAAAAAAGATTTCTTGTCTTTTTCGGGTTAATTTAGTGTATAATTGGCTGGCTGGCTGGCTGGCTGGCTGGCTGGC
>NZ_KV833401.1:0-1400 GCF_001837655.1 Haemophilus sp. HMSC071C11
GTCTCCACAAAACCACCAGTTTTAGCGATATCACCACTACCTTGAGCGTTAATATTGCCGTCAATTAACGCAATATCGCCCCATACAATAGCACGCCCGCCTTTTTCTTTGCCTGATACATTAATTGTTGAGCCTTTTTCTAAAGAGGTTTTCTTTGCTAATTGAATGCCGTTTTTACCTTCGCCGCGCTCGTCACCGCCAAGATAAGTTTCTCCTCCTTCTTTACCTGAAAGGTCGATAACTGCACCTGTTTTTAATGTGACTTTGTCGCCTGTAATCATCAACTTACCACCTTTGGCTTGTTGATTTTGAGCGGAAATCACACCGCCAATCTCCGCTTCACCTTCTTTGGCGGAAAGAACAATGTTACCGCTTTTATCTTTACTTACAGAATCAGCAGAAAGTTTACCTTTATTGCGAATATTGGCAGCACGGACATTGATATTACCGCCTTTAGCAAAGATATCACCTAAATTGATTGCTTCATTTTCAGGTGCAGCAATGCTGTAAGTAATGGTTGGGTTTATTATATCGCTGATGGTAATTTTTTGCCCTGCAAGTAAAGAAATGCTACCGCCATTTACGCTAATTACACCCTCATTTTTTACTTTGCCACCAATAAGGTTTACGCTACCGTCTTTACCAACGGTAATTAAACCGTGATTCACAATTTCAGCGAGCGCTTTATCCTTGGTTTGCTCAAGGGTGAAATTACGCGCCTTGATGTTTTCGTTGGAAATGTCTAGCGTAGAAGCAGTAAAGCCATTGGTGTTAATAATTGCGTCTTTACCTATTGTGATACCATTTGGGTTGATTAAAAAGACCTGTCCGTTAGAATCTAAAATCCCTTTTAATTGGGAGATTTGGTCAGATGTAACACGGTTGAATACGGCAGAGTTGTTGCTTTCTTGTAAAAACTGCACCATTTCATTTTGGTCAATGTTAAATTGTTTCCAGTTAATAATTGCATTGACGCTATTACGGATGGTGGTTTTATTGCCGTCTACTTGCATAGTGGCTGTGCCGTGTACTACATCCATTCCTTGCAAGCCGCTTGCTAAAACAGATTGTGGAATAGATGTTACACCTAAAGATAGTAACATAGCGGAAAGTGGCTTTAACGCTAAGTGGCGTACTTTCGTACGAACAGGTTTTTCACTGCCTTTTTCTGTGGAATGGTCACAACCCCGTGTCAATTCAGACACAGCAACCAAAGCATTCAGGCGTTTGCTGAATTTGAGACGATATATCTTGTTCATATTTTCTCCTAAGGTTAGTTGAACAATTAAATTACTTTATCATTTGCGTTCGCTCAGCTCCCTCTTCATTCTTGCCCCTCCCTCCCTTCCCTCGGTTCATCATTTCATGTGAAAGATGAAAGATGAAAGATGAAAGATGAA
>NZ_KV833402.1:0-2630 GCF_001837655.1 Haemophilus sp. HMSC071C11
GAAGAACCCCGTGTCGAAAGATATGGGGTTTTAGCTTTTGGGAATTTACTCATTATTTCATGAAAAGGATTAAAGTAGAAAATAGAGATTGTATTTCAATATCAAGTTTTTAGTTTTGTATTGCCTACAATATAGTTTTAATAAATATACCTATTTACATCATTTAGAGTTTTGATTTTTCATATTTTTCAAATAGACTTTATATATTCATTTCTAATCTCCTTCATTATGCTTAAAAATTTAGACGAAATAACTTCAAGTATTATCGCTGATCCTCAAAATAAAGATTTTACAGAACGTGGAATTTTCCCTTTATTTTCGGCGCCTAAAACAGCTCGAATTAATATTGTTGGTCAAGCTCCTGGGTTAAAAGCTGAGCAATCTCGTTTGTATTGGAATGATAAAAGCGGTGATCGTCTGCGAGAATGGTTGGGAGTAGATTACGATTATTTTTATAATTCTGGGATATTTGCGGTTCTTCCCATGGATTTCTATTATCCTGGAAAAGGTAAATCGGGTGATTTACCACCTCGTCAAGGTTTTGCAGAAAGATGGCATCCAATGATTTTAGGGAATCTACCTAATATTCAGCTCACTATTCTTATTGGGCAATATGCACAGAAATATTATTTACCCGAAAATAAAGATAATGTAACTAACACTGTTAAAAATTATCGTCAATTCTTACCGCACTTTATGCCTCTCGTGCACCCTTCCCCACGTAATCAGCTTTGGGCAACAAAGAATCCTTGGTTTGAAGAGCAAGTTATTCCTGAATTACAAATTTTAGTCAAACAGATAATTAATAAAGATTAAGTTTTTCATTTCTTACGCACACATAGTAATAACAATCTCTTTTACTTTATGGATATAATAAAGCCTATATGCACAGGTTTTTTTATAACGATAATAATGTTTTAGGAGATTTGATGAAAAATTTCAAATATTTTGCTCAGAGTTATGTGGATTGGGTTATTCGTCTTGGGCGTCTTCGTTTTTCTCTTTTAGGCGTGATGATTCTCGCGGTTTTAGCCCTTTGTACTCAGATTTTATTTAGTCTATTTATTGTTCATCAGATATCTTGGGTAGATATTTTTCGTTCTGTAACTTTTGGCTTACTCACTGCGCCTTTTGTTATTTATTTTTTCACTTTATTAGTAGAAAAACTTGAACATTCTCGTCTTGATCTTTCTAGCTCGGTTAATCGATTGGAAAATGAGGTCGCCGAGCGAATTGCTGCTCAGAAAAAATTATCCCAAGCATTGGAAAAGTTAGAAAAAAATAGCCGTGATAAAAGTACCTTACTTGCCACAATAAGCCATGAATTTCGCACGCCATTGAATGGGATTGTCGGGCTTAGTCAAATTTTACTTGATGATGAATTGGATGATCTCCAGCGTAATTATTTAAAAACTATCAACATAAGTGCGGTCAGTTTAGGCTATATTTTTAGCGATATTATTGATTTGGAAAAAATTGATGCCAGCCGAATTGAATTAAATCGCCAGCCAACAGATTTCCCCGCCTTATTAAACGATATTTATAATTTTGCTAGTTTCCTCGCCAAAGAAAAAAATCTTATTTTTTCTTTAGAGCTTGAACCTAATTTGCCTAATTGGTTGAATCTTGATCGTGTTCGCTTGAGCCAAATTTTGTGGAACTTAATTAGTAATGCGGTGAAGTTTACGGATCAGGGAAATATTATTCTTAAAATTATGAGAAATCAGGATTGTTACCATTTTATTGTGAAAGATACAGGAATGGGGATTTCACCTGAAGAACAAAAACATATTTTTGAAATGTATTATCAAGTGAAAGAAAGCCGTCAGCAAAGTGCGGGTAGCGGTATTGGGTTGGCTATTTCTAAAAATCTCGCTCAGTTAATGGAAGGGGATTTAACAGTTGAAAGTGAGCGAGGAAAAGGCGCGACTTTCCATCTTACTCTCCACGCTCAGGAAATTTCTGAAAAAGAATCTGTTAAGAAAAATATACCATCCTTGAATATTCTTTTAGTGGAAGATGTTGATCTCAATATTATGGTTGCAAAAACTATTTTAGAAAAACTTGGGCATCATGTTGATGTTGCGACAAATGGCAAGCAGGCGATTACTTTATTTGAGAAAAATGTTTACGACATTCTATTGCTCGATATTAAATTACCAGATATGAGTGGTTTTGAAATTGCCCAATATTTGCGAGAGAACTATGAAAACGGTATTTATGATTTTTTACCGCCAATGATTGCTTTTACCGCGAATGTTATGCAAAGCGAGCAAGAATATTTAGAAATGGGCATGGATGGCGTATTACGTAAACCCATTTCAATTAAGGATTTACACCATTGTCTACAGCAATTTTTTGCAGATGAAAGCGAATCTATTATAGAAATGAATGATGATAATGAGCTTTCAGAACAGTTTGATTTAGCGCTGATAGAAACACTTGGAAAAAAACAAATTTTAGAAAATTTATCTTTATTCAAACAAACTATGCCAAATTATCTGGCTCAATTATCAAAAGATAATATGAAAGAAACAGAAGATACCGCCCATAAAATTAAAGGCGCAGCGGCATCGGTAGGGTTAAATCATTTACGTCAATTAGCGGATACTTTAGAAAGTGCGGCTAAA